>JADFSS010000044.1 GCA_022560655.1 Candidatus Neomarinimicrobiota bacterium | reverse complement strand
GCCAGCAGGATGAGGGTTGCCGCCGCCCCGGGTTGGCCCACCAGCACCTGGGGATGCGGTAAGCGCGACAACTGCTCAACGGCCAGCATGAGGACGGTGAGATCCAGCCAGAGCGCCTGGGCAAATATATCGCCCAGGGCGGGCCAGACAGCTGCAGCGATGAAGGAGACTGCGCCCCCAACCACGGCAAAACCCGCCAGTGGAACCGCCAGGAGATTCGCCAGTAAGGCGTAGGCCGAAAAGGCGTGAAAAATGGACAACGTCACCGGCAGGGTGCCCACCTGGGCCCCCAGGCTTATGAGCAGCAGGTCGAGGGCGAAACGTGCAGCGCGCCACTGGTAGAGCCAGGCGCCACGGGGCGTGGCCTTGATCCAGGCCCGCAATCGGAGGGATACATGCAGGATGCCTGCCACGGCGGCGAACGAGAGCTGGAAGCTGGCGGTGAACAGGGTGCGGGGATTCATGAGGAGGCTCGCAATGGCCGCCGCGCCCAGCAGGTTCCAGAGGCTCACCGGCCGCTCCAATGTGCGGCCCCACAGGACAAGGAAGGCCATGATCCCGGCCCGCACAACGCTGGGCGGCGCGCCGGTGAGCACCACATAGCCCAGCAGCCCCAGGCTCACAACGGCCAGGCGGCCGTTTCGCCCGATGGGCAGGATGCGCGCCAGTGTGACTAGCACCAGCGCTATGAAGCCCACGTGCAGCCCGGAGACGGCCAGGATGTGCCCCACGCCCAGGTCGTTGATGCGGCGTCGGAAGTCGTTGTCGATGCCGCCCCGGTCCCCCAGCAGCAGCCCCACGGCAAGCCCGGCCTGGGGCTGTCCCAACCAGTGCTCCAACCGGGCGCGGATCCCCCTGCGCAGCTGGGCCGTCACCCGGCTGAGGTGGAAACCGCGGGGCGGGTCCACGGCCAGCAGCACCACCGGCTCCCGGATGAGCAGGTCGATGCCCCTTGACCAGAGGTAGAAGCGGTAGTCAAAGCCGTTGGGATTACGCCGCCCCCGGGGACGCGCCAGCCGCCCCTGCAGCAGCAGGGTATCCCCCGGCAACAGGGCTTGCTCCTGCAGGGTAGGCTGGCGCTGGTCATGGTAGATGCGCCACAGGCCGCGCCGGGCAACCACCGAATCGGGTAACCCCGCCAGAAATTTTAGGGTGAGCTGGGTCCGGTCCGGCGCTACGTGCACCTGCCGCACAATGCCTTTTAGAACATATTGCCGGGTTGGATCGACCGGCGGGGGCGAGAGGTTACGAGGATCGCCGGCTGCCAGCCAGCCACCGGATGCGAGGGCGACCACCAGCAGGGCGCGCTCCCAGCGGCGTGCGAGCAGCAACGCTGTCAGGGCCGTCGCCGCCCAGGCCCACCACGGTAGCGCGAAGTGAAAGCCGGCGATCAACCCAGCGCACAGGGCCAGGGCGATGGGTACCAGCGGGACCTGGCGGAACAGCGGCAGGTCAGTTTTCGGGACGGGCAGGCCTTTCAGGCCGAGGGGCATAGACTGGGCAGGTCACAGCCTAGCGACGGGGAGTAGCAGGCTGGTTGCCAGGTGGACACTATGGATGGCTGGCGGCTTAACAACACCCTCTACTGACGGGCTGCCCTTGCTCCGGACCGGGGGTTATCATTACCCTGCACTCGCAGAGGCCGGACTGGCACCCTGGTTAGCTTGGCGGCGCCGAGGCGGCGGCGGTACTATTCCGTGATGCGTCTGACCGCCTCGGGGATTCCTTTGGTTAGAACCCACTGAATGTCTCCCATTGTATCGTAAGAGGAGGACTTGGTGGTCTTGCTGGAAGCCACATCAATGATGCGCATCTCGATGCTCCAGAGGGAGCCGATCTTGCTGATGGAACCGGCCATAACGAGAGAGGCCCCTGCGATCATTCCCACAATGGCGGCCTCTTCATTGGAGATATCCCCGTGCACCTGAAAATCCTGCTCATCCAGAAACTCTTGTACATGGCCATGATCAATGACCGTATAAATGTTTGACTGGATCAGAGTTGCCCGGACACGATTGGTCAAAATCTGGGCTTCCTGCTGGGAGATGCCCAGGGCATCGAAATCGAGTACCGCTATGATCTGCTTATCGCGGGAAATGAACTTTTTAGTAGGTTCAGGCGGCTCCTCCTCAGTCACTACTTCAGGTACTTCCACCCCCACCAGCTCACCAGCGATAAAGACCATTTCAGTGAGCAGCCCGTATAATTCACCGCGATAGCCCCGGATGATTGTCCGATCAATCTTGCCGGTCTGCACATCAATGATGCGAACAACGATGGAGAAAGTTGCACCGACCTTGCCGATGCTTCCGGCCACCATGGTGTTCACACTAAGTAGTCGCCCGATCTCCACAGCACATTCGTCGGACGTGCAACCGGTCAGCTGAAAATTTTGCTCCTCAAGGATCTGTTGCATCTGCCCCCTCTCAAGGAGGGTCACTTGGCCGGTTTTCACCAGCTCCGCACGCAATATGTCCGTGAGGCTGCCTGCTTCAGAGGCGGATATGCCCGCCCGGGATTCAAAATCCGTAACCGCGTAAGTTTTACCATCTTGAGCACTGATAAAGGGTAGAGTGGGTATCAGAAGGATGGATACGCATAATGCCCGGCGAGGCATGCTCAGAAGATTCACTTCGTCCCCCCGTTGGCTACGGCATGAACGAAAACAGGAAACACATCCCTGGATGCTGTATAATGTTGGCGCCTACGAACCATTTATCAAAGGCTCATACTTGGAGCTAGGCGAACTATACCCTTTTCTCTCGGCCCGCCGGACGGGTCACTTCCCTTTCAGCGCGTGGCGGCGCTCGCGGTGGAGCAGGAATTCGGCCCGCTCAGCCTGGCCCTCCTCCCGCAGCACCACAATGCGGAGCGCCTCGGGGAGCGGTATGAGCAGGTTGTCGGGATGGGTATAAAAGACATCCAGGAGTGTCCGCATAGTCTTAAAGTCATACTTCAGGTCGCGGGCTACAAACTCCTTTCTATCAGTCTTATAGCGCTTCACCTTCGCCGGTTCGTACTGGGTGGGGTCCCATCGGGGGTAGTCCTTCTCCGCCTGCCGGAACAGGGCTGCTTCGGCCTTGCGCCCGGCATAGAAGCCCATGAGATAGGTGACCTTCCAGTGGGGATCCCACTGGGTCCAGGTCTTGCCGCTGATGTCCCGCTGGGCAGGCAGGATTCCGGGCCCCACCAAGGCAGCCACCAGCAGAACCAGCGCCGTCCGAGCCCTATCAGCCGACATACCGGTTTACGATGGGATAGCGCCGCCCCACGCCGAAGGCCTTGCCGGTGACCCGGATGCATAGGGCCGCCTGGCGCCGTTTGTACTCGGCGCGTACCAGCAGCTGCCGCAGCTCGCGGATGAGGGCCGCGTCGTAGCCCCGGGCCTGGAGGTCGGCGTCGGTAGCGCCATTGAGAACCAGCTCGTCCACCAGCGGGCTCACCACCTCGTAGTCAAACGGGTCTACCTGGTCAGGGCGCAGCTCGGCGCTGGGGGGCCTGTCCAGCACGTTGCGCGGGATCAGGTCCGTCTGCGCCTCCTCATTGATGAAGCGGGCCAGCCGGTAAATGTCACTCTTGGGCAGGTCGCCGATGGGGGCTAGCGCTCCGGCCATATCGCCGTACAAGGTGGCATACCCCAGGGCCAGCTCGGTCTTGTTGCCCGTTGAGAGCAGCAGGGCACCCGCCTTGTTGGCCACTGCCATGAGCAGCGTCCCGCGGAGGCGGGCCTGCAGGTTCTCCTCTGCCAGCCCCGCTTCCGTGTCTTTGAACAGCGGATCCAGGGTGGACAGCATCGTCTGGCGCAGCGGCTCGATGGGCAACAGTTCCATTTGCAGGCCCAGGTTGGCGGCCAGTTGCCGGGCATCCGCTTCGCTGGCCTCAGCGCTGTAGGTACTGGGCATGGCGATGCCCATGACATTTTTGGGGCCCAGGGCCCGGGCCGCCAGGACCGCCACCACGCTGGAGTCCACCCCGCCGCTCAGGCCCACCACCGCCTGCCGGTGCCCGGTCTTGCGAAAGTAGTCGTGTATGCCCAGCACGATGGCCGCCTGTAGCTGCGCCTCCCTGGTTGAGGACAGTGCCGGCACGGAGGCGGCGCCCTGCTTCAAGGGGAATTCCACCGTGAGCAGATCACTATCAAAAGCGGTCCCCACCTGCTGCACCTGCCCCGCGGCGTCCAGCACCAGCGAGCGCCCATCGAAGACCAATTCGTCCTGGCCCCCCACGAGGTTGCAATAAAGATAGGGCCGCTCCCAACTGCGCGCGATGGCCCCGGCCAACTCCTCCCGCTCCCCCGCACGATCGATGGTGAAGGGCGACGCACTGATGTTGACAAACAGGTCCACCCCCTGCTCGCCCAGGAGGTCGCACACTTTCAGCGGGTAATCGGCGTCCCACAGATCCTCGCAGATATGCAGCCCCAACCGTAGCGCTTCGCCCGAGGGGAGCTCCAGGACCACCGGCTCGACACGCGCCGCCGGGGTGAAGTAGCGCAGTTCATCAAAGATGTCGTAGGTGGGCAGCAGCGACTTGTCGCGGTAGGTCACCACTTTCCCCTGGTGGATCACGGCGGCGCTGTTAAACAACCTGCCGCCCTCCGGCCGCACCGTGCCGACAATCACCCACGGATCCCCGATTTCCGCTGCCAGGCTAGCCAGGGCCTGCTCCAAGTCGGCAATAAAGGCGGGTTCCAGCAGCAGGTCCTCCGCCGGGTAGCCGGGCAGCGAGCACTCGGGAAATACGATGACGTCGACCTGCTTCCCCAACCTGGTCAGCACCTCGCGATGGAGCGCCAGATTGCCCGGCAGGTCGCCCACCGTGGGGTTGATCTGGGCCAGGGCGAATTTGGCGGTCACGCCTCAGGGCTCCAGGCGGTTGAGCATGCGGGGGTACGCGATGGTTTCTCGCAGGTGGGGCAGCCCGCAGATCCAGGCCACGGCCCGCTCAATGCCCAGGCCGAAGCCCGAGTGGGGTACGCTGCCATAGCGTCGCAGGTCCAGGTACCATTGATAGGCCTCCATGGGCAGGTCTGCCTCCTCGATGCGCCGGGTGATGGTTGCCAGGTCGTCCTCCCGCTGGCCGCCGCCGACGATCTCGCCATACCCTTCCGGCGCAAGAATATCCATCCCCAGCGCCAGACGGTCATCATGGGGATCCCGTTTCATATAGAAGGCCTTGATGGCCGCCGGAAAACGGTGCACCACCAGCGGCAGGTCATATTTCTCGCTGATGACAGTCTCGTCTCCGCCGCCGAAGTCGCCGCCCCACTCGAATGCCTCACCTGCCTTGTGCAGGATTTCCACCGCCTCGGTGTAGCTCACCCTGGGAAAGGGCGCCTGAATAGCCGCCAGGGGGGCTACGTCGCGCTCCAGCGTCTGCAGCTCGGTCTGGCGATTTTCCAAAACCCGCCCCACGACGTGGGACAGCAGCTGCTCGGCCCAGGCAATGTTGCCCTCCAGATCGCAGTAGGCCATCTCCGGCTCCAGCATCCAGAACTCGGTGAGGTGGCGGCGGGTTTTGCTCTTTTCAGCCCGGAAGGTGGGGCCGAAGCAGTAGACCTTCCCCAGGGCCACGGCGTTGGCCTCGTTATAGAGCTGACCGCTTTGGGCCAGGTAAGCCGTACGGCCGAAATAGTCGATGGCAAACAGGGTGGTGGTGCCCTCGACGGCGTTGGGGGTGATGATGGGGGTGTCCACCTGCACGAAGTCGTTGCCGTCCAGGAAATCACGGCAGGCCCGGATAATCTCGTGCCGGATGAGCATGATGGCGTGCTGGCGCCGGCTGCGCAGCCACAGGTGCCGGTGGTCCATGAGAAAAGCGGTGCCGTGCTCCTTGGGGGTGATGGGATAGTCGACGGCGAGCTGGTGAACCACCAGCCCGTTCAACTGCAGCTCGTAGCCCCCCGGCGCCCGTTTGTCCGCGCGCACTTCGCCCTGCACCGTGATGGAAGACTCCTGAGTAAGCTCCTGAAAGGCAACAAACAGGTCGGCGGAAACCTCGGCCTTGGCGATGACGCCCTGGACAATGCCGGTACCGTCACGGACCATCAGGAAACCGATCTTGCCGCTGGAGCGGGAGGTGTAAACCCAACCTTGCAGTGTCACGGTCCTGCCCACATGCTCGCCCAGATGCCTGATGGTGGTCACGGGCACCGTGGCCTTGATCGTGGCCGTCATGTCGCCAACTTCAGCATCCCGCCACTACCACGTGGAGACCACTTCGTTCAAAATGTCTTCGCTGATCTTCTGGATGGCCGTCCGCAGGGCAAACTCGCGGGGGTCGCCGAACTCGTCCTCCTCGTCGGTCTCGCCGTCGTTGTCGTTGTCGATGTTATCGCTGCCGATGTCGCCCCCTGGCGGATAGAAGCCGAACCCAGTGAACGATTTTTCGAATAGGGGCCGGTCGCGGATCAGGTCGTACCAGCGCACGCGCGCCGTGACGTCGATGCGCCACTCCTGGACGGTCTCATCAGGATCGTAGGTGGTGGGCCGGTCCAGGACGCGGTTGATGGTGATCTGCAGGTTGCTGTCGGCCCGGTCCTCATCGGTCACCCGCAGGATGTTCTCATCCACAAACAGGTTGGTAATCAGCTCGCTGGCGGCATCCGTGATGGCAAACTCCGAAGTCTGGTTGATCACCGTGGCAACGGCGATGCTTTTGATGTGGGGCGGCAGATTGCCTCTGAACGAGTACAGTCCGCACCCGGTGGCAAGCAAGAGCAGGGCGGCCGCCAGGCTACTTCTTGTCCAGTCCATAGGCCTGAATCTTGCGGTACAGCGTCCGCTCGGCGATGCCCAGGGCCTGGGCTGTACGGCGGCGGTTATGGTTGAACTTGGCCAACGTCTGCTGGATGAGCTCCCGCTCCAGCTCCTCCATGGTCAGCTCCCCCACGGCGGCGGGATCGATCAGCGGGTGGGAACCAAGCTGGGCGACATCGCCCGTGAATATCTGTCCGCCCAACTCCTCGCCCTGCACCGGTACTGGCGATGGCAGATAGGGGTCCACCGCTTCGCCGGGACCGCGACCGGCGGCAATTTGTTTGATATCGCTCAGGTCCTGCCGGATAAACAGCAACTGCCTGAGAATCAGCTCCCGGTCCGACTGCTCCGCTGGTATGTTCAACACGACGGGGAGCGTGCTCTGGGCACCATCATAGCCCCCCACGCTGATCTGGGAGCGCAGCATATCCGGTGTGATGCGGGCACCCGAATTCAGGGCGATGATGCTCTCCACAACGTTCTTGAGTTCCCGCACGTTGCCGGGCCAGCCATAAGCTTTGAGCATGTTTAGCGCCTCAGGCGTAAAGCCCTTGAAGACCAGGTCGTTGCGCGTGGCAAACTGCAGCCCGAAGCGCTCCACCAATTGCGGGATATCGGACAGGTGGTCGCGCAACGGCGGCAGGGGGATGGTCACAGTCTTCAGTCGATAGTAGAGGTCCTGTCGGAAGTCGCCCCTGCGCGTATCGGCCCCCAAATCGCGATTGGTGGCGGCGATGACCCGCACGTCTACCTTGCGGGTCTCGTTGTCCCCCACCCGCATGAATTCGCCCTGCTCGATGACCCGCAGCATCTTGACCTGGGTCTCAGGGGGGGTCTCGCCGATCTCGTCGAGGAAAATGGTGCCTTCGTCGGCAGCTTCGAAGTAGCCCTTGCGGGTCTCGTCCGCGCCGGTGAATGAGCCCTTTTTGTGGCCGAACAGTTCGCTCTCGATGATGCCGGCAGGGATAGCGCCGCAGTTCACCGTCACCATAGGGCCGAAGCGGCGGCGGCTGGACTTGTGGATGGCCTTGGCCACCATCTCCTTGCCGGTGCCGGACTCACCTGTGATGAGCACCGATATGTCCGTGGGGGCGATCGTCGCGATGGTCTGGAGCACCTCCTGGATAGGCTCCGACTCGCCGATGATGCCCGACTGGCGCTGCAGGGTTTCAAGGTCTATGGGCATGTCCGCTGCTCGTCAAACTGTGTTATTCCTCCCACTTCCCTGCGATCCGCACGAAAGTCTCCGTGACCACAACAAAACGACCCGCAAGTTGATCAGCATACTGATCCAGGAGTCGGCGCAGGGCGGCAATTGTCTTCATGGGCTGCTCATTCGCCAAGCGCAATAGAATCACGCCTGAATGTGGTCGCTTTTTCCGAAAAACTATTTCACCGAAATCTTTATCACTCGTGATGAGAATTCTGTCTTCAAATTGCGCCTTCTCCAGAACGAAGGTATCATTTTCTCCCCGATAATCTTTGTAAACCGAAAAGACGTCATGGCGTTGCTCCGTAAGCCAGTCTGCTACTGATGGACCTACATTCTCATCCACCAGGAATCGCAATTAGTCGATCCCGGCGGCTGTAGGAACAAAGGTCGTGTCTTCAAGAGCTCTCGTGGCAAATAGCAGGCAGGCGCGAAGATCGTCCCTGGTTAGCCCTTCATACTCATCCAAGATTTCACCTTCCGTCATCCCATTGGCCAGCAATCCAACCATATGCTGGACGGTCAATCGAGTCCCGCGAATCACCGGTTTTCCCACCATGACCTTGGGATCCATGGTAATGCGTTCAAGCAGGGTCTCTCCTTTCATCTGGAATGCTCCCCTCTACTTTACGTTGAATTGTCCAATATCACTCCGGTAGAAGCTGCCCGGGTAGTCAATGCGGGGCAGATTGGCATACACCCGCGCGACAGCTGCCGGAAGGTCCTTGGCCAGTGCCACTAGGCTCAGCACCCGTCCGCCACTGCTGACCAACACTCCCTGGCCATTATTTGAGGTGCCGGCATGGAACACCAGCAGGCCGTCCTCCAGCTGGTCCAGGCCGCCTATCGGCGTCCCGTTGCTGTACGGGCCGGGATAGCCCTCCGCAGCCACCACCACACAGGCCGCCGCGCCGGGCCGCACCGAAATTGAAGGCTGCAGTTCACCGGACAGCGCCTGCCCGATCAAGGTGTAGAGGGGCACATCCAGCAGGGGCAGGACCACCTGGGTCTCCGGGTCGCCCAGGCGGACATTGAACTCGATAACCCAGGGCCTGCCGGCCACGATCATGAGCCCGGCGTACAGGAAGCCGACGTAGGGGGTGCCCCGCGCGGCCATGCCCGCCAGGGCCGGTTCAAAAACAGTCCGGTCAATCTCGCCCATCAGCTCGTCCGTGGCCAGCGGCGATGGCGCCACCGCGCCCATGCCACCGGTATTGGGGCCCCGGTCGCCGTCAAAGGCGCGCTTGTAATCTTGGGCCGTGCCCATGATGGTCGCATGGTGGCCATCGCAGATCGCGAACACCGACATCTCGATCCCCACCAGGCATTCCTCTACGGACAGATCCAGCCCTGCAGCGCCGAAGGCCCGCCGCTCAAAAAATGTGTTTATGGCTGCGTCCACCTGCCCCCCGGTCGCGCACATCAGGACGCCTTTGCCCGCCGCCAGCCCGTCGGCTTTCAGCACCACCGGCAAACCCAGCTCAGCCACGGCCCGGCGGGTGGCCGCGGCAGAGTTGGCCGGGCGGTATGCGGGCTGGGGGATGCCCAGCTCGCCCATGAACCGGCGCGCAAAAAGCTTGCTGCTTTCCAACCGGGCCGCCGCCTGTCGGGGGCCGAAGACGTTTAGATTCTCGCGCTGAAAATGGTCCACCAACCCCGCTGCAAGGGGGCCCTCGGGGCCAACAATGGTGAGCTCGATGGCCTCACGTCGCGCCCAGCGGCTGAGGCTGGCGGGGTCGCTGCCATCCAAGGGCACATTGGTGGCCACCGCCGCCGTACCCGCATTGCCCGGTGCACAGAACAGTTCGTGGCGGCCCTCCTGAGCCAGGCACCACGCCAAGGCGTGCTCCCGTCCCCCGCCACCGATCACCAGCACCCGCGCCATTCAGGCCTGTCCCTCTGGGCGTGGCCCAACCCTGGCCGTACCCGGCACGGGGAGGCCGGGCGAGCCTGAGCCCTGCCGAAGGGCTGCCGGACCTGCAACAGCCGCCGACTCGTTTTCCAGGCGGATGATTTCATCCCGCAGGCGCGCTGCATCCTCGAAGCGCAGGCTTTCCGCCGCTGTTTGCATCTCCCGGCGCAGCAGGTCCAGGGTGAACGCCAGGTCCTGCTCATCCAGATTGGTGAGATCGTAATCCGGCGCCGCAACGGGTTCTGAAACCCGGGTCTGCGCGTCGGCCACGGAAGTGGTGAGCAGCACCTCCTCCACCGACTTATACACTGTGGCGGGCGTGATGTTGTGCTCCCGGTTGTAGGACGCCTGAACCACCCGTCTGCGGTTCGATTCGTCGATGACCTCCTGCATGGAGCGGGTCACCCGGTCGGCGTAGAACAGCACTTTGCCGTTGATATTGCGTGCCGCCCGGCCGGCCACCTGCATCAGGGAGGTCGCGGAGCGCAGGAAGCCTTCCTTGTCGGCGTCCAGTACGGCCACCAGCGAAACCTCGGGCAGGTCCAGCCCCTCCCGCAACAGGTTGATCCCCACCAGCACGTCAAAGTTGCCCAGCCGCAGATTGCGCAGAATGCGCACCCGTTCCAGGGTGTCCACTTCCGAGTGCAGGTAGTTCACCCGCAGGTCCATGCCCTGCAGGTAGTCGGTGAGGTCCTCCGACATGCGCTTGGTGAGGGTGGTGACCAGAATGCGCTCCTGCCGGGCGGTGCGGGCCTTGATTTCGCCGATGAGGTCATCGATCTGGCCTTTCGTGGGCCGCACGTCGATACCGGGGTCCATGAGGCCCGTGGGCCGGATGATCTGCTCCACCACGACACCCTGGGAGCGCTCCAACTCGTAAGGGCTCGGCGTGGCGGAGACAAACACCACCTGCTTGAGCTTGTCTTCGAACTCGTGAAATTTCATGGGGCGGTTGTCCAGCGCCGAGGGCAGGCGGAAGCCGTGCTCCACCAGCACCTCCTTGCGGGACCGGTCGCCTTTGTACATGGCCTGCACCTGCGGTATGGTGGCGTGGGACTCATCGATGAACATGAGGAAGTCGTCGGGGAAAAAGTCCATCAGCGTATGGGGGCGCTCACCCTCGCGGCGGCCATCCAGAATGCGGGAGTAATTTTCGATGCCATTGCAAAAGCCCACCTCCAGCAGCATCTCAATGTCGTACTGGGTGCGCTGCTCCAGCCGCTGGGCCTCCAGCAAACTGCCCTCGCCGCGGAACCAATCCAGCCGGTCGTGCAGCTCCTTCCGAATCTCACCCACGGCCCGCTCGATGATCTCGGTGGTGGTCACAAAATGTCTGGCCGGGTAAATGCTGACGCGCTCCAGCCCCGGCGCGGCGGAGATGATCTCACCGGAGACGGTGTCAAACGTGAGGATTTGCTCCACCCGGTCGCCGAAGAATTCGATCCGCACCGCGTGGCTCAGGTAGGCGGGGAATATCTCCATGACGTCGCCGCGTAGCCGGAAGTTGCCCCGCTCCAGCACCATGTCGTTGCGCACGTAATGGATGTCGATGAGGCGCCGCAGCAGTTCCCGGCGCTCCAGCTCGTCCCCCACCTTGATGAGCACCACGCTTTTGCGGTACTCCGACGGCGAGCCGATGCCGTAGATGCAACTGACGCTGGCCACCACAATCACGTCGCGGCGCTCCAGCAGGGCCGAGGTGGCCTTCAGGCGGAGGCGGTCGATGTCCTCGTTCACCGACGAGTCCTTCTCGATGTAGACATCGGTCACCGGCAGGTAGGCCTCGGGCTGATAGTAGTCGTAGTAGCTGATGAAGTACTCCACGGCGTTGTTGGGGAACAGTCCCTTGAACTCGCCGTAGAGCTGGGCCGCCAGGGTCTTGTTGTGTGACAAAATGAGGGTGGGCCGCTGCACCGCTTCGATGACGCTGGCCATGGTGAAGGTCTTGCCGCTGCCGGTGATGCCCAGCAAGGTCTGGGCCGGATGCCCGTCGTGAAGGCCCTGCACCAGCTGGGCGATGGCCTGGGGCTGGTCGCCCTGAGGCCGCAGGTCGCTGATGATCTGAAATTCTGACATAATGGCCGACTACCGGCTGAGAAATTTACGCCGTGCGGGGGCGGGATGGAAGGGGGATGTGGGCCGAACAAGGTGCGGGCGATCCAGCCGTGAACCCGCTTTGGCTGGCGTACGGAGAACGGCCAGCCTAATATCCCCCATGCGCCTGCTGCTGTTCAGCCTGCTGGTCTGCCCTGCGTGGGTGGCCCCGCAAGCTAGCGCTTCCGCGCCGTCCGCCGTCGCGATCTACAGTCGCTACCTGGCCGCCCTGGACAAGGACAGCCTGGACGCCATCTCAGTAGCGGTGGGTCAATTTCGGGCGCTGTTCGCCGGCCAACCGCCGGCCCTGGGCGACTCCGCCTGCCTGGCCTTTCTCACCTATTTTCACGCCACCATCAGCCGCCTCAACGACCGCGTCTGGGAAGACTTCGATTTCATCGCCCAGCTGCACGCTGCACCAACACAGCAAGGCCCGGAAGTGGCCCGCTTCCTAGCGGCGTTGGAGCGCAACGGGCTGGCCCTTTACAGCTTCGGGCGGTTGCTCTATATCGACCAGCAGCCGGACTACGTTTACGGGCAGTTCGTACCGGTGGTCTCGGAAGCGGTAAGCCGCTACCTGGCGCTGCGCCGGGGCGAGCTCATCAGCGGCTTCTCCGACAGCGACAGCTTGCTGATCCCGTACCGCACCCTGGGCGAGCGCATCGTGCGCTGGGAGCGCTATCTGGACCGCTATCCCGAGTCGGTGATGGTCGGCCGGGCGGCCTACTACTACCGGCTGTACCTGAGTACCTTTGTCACCGGGCTGCGCAACAGTCCGGTCTTCGATGCGGCGGGAGCTCTCGATCCCCGGCTCAGCACGGTCTACCACGAATTTGCCAGCCGCCACCTCCTCACGCGGTCGGGGGCCATCGTGCGGGAGTTTTACACCCTCCTGCGAGCGGCCGACTTCCGCTGGTCACCACCGGTGCGTGACTTCTACGAAGCCCACGGCATCACCAACATGCACCGGGCGCAGGTGCCGTACCGCTAAGCTGGGCAGGCGCGATGGGGCGTCATTTCGCCCACCCTCGCGTGCTTAGGTAAAGGCGGGCGCGAAACCCAGCGCCAGAGCCACCGATAGGACAAATCCACCCCCGAACAGGCAGCCGGCCATCTTCCCCAGGGCGGTGGCCACCGGCTCGCGGGACTCCTCAATACCTTTCCCACGTAGCCATTCAGCAATGCCTCCCTCGAAGAAGCCTGCAATGCCATCGGTAAGGGCATCGCCGATGACGCCGCCGGCGATGGCTCCAGCCACGCCAAATAGCGCACCGCCCCATAAGGCAGGGATGGCCAGCAGACCGGTGTCAAGGGCGCCGAAGACCAGATCGGGAAGCGCACCTTTGAAGGATCTGCGGCCCAGGCGCAAGCCCAGCAACGGAAGTATCCCCAGAAGGAGGACGATGGGTCCGATAGGGAGTCGTTGAGTGAGGGTCAGGATTCCCGCCACGGCGATCAGAATCCCAAAAATGGATACGTAGCCTGCTTTCTTGACCATGAGGGGCCTCCAGCAAACGGAATTAAGTGTTATGGACGGGGATTGCCCATCTTCAGAGCTGGCTGGACAAGGCGCTATGCCAGCAGGCTGCGGCGCATCCGCATTGCAGAGAGGGAGGGATTTCCCGCCGCTGGCGGGACACATCCCGCCTCAGTCCCGCCAGAGGCGGTGGCTGTAAGCGGGGCGAACCCTCTCTGATCGCCGGGAGCCTCAATGATCATCACCCCGGCCCCACTGCGGAGAGGGTGGGATTCGAACCCACGACCCGGGAATACCGAGCACTCGCGTTCCAGGCGAGCTCCTTAAGCCTCTCGGACACCTCTCCGGCGAGAATTTAGGCGTGTCTTCAAAATGAAGTCAATCGCCAAGCAGGGTGCCTGGCGGGGATTGGGCGGGGCTGCCAGCTAGTGCAGGCTGGTCAATCCGATGAGGGCGGCGGCAACGGTGGGCGCGTTGCCCATGAGGCTGGCGGGCCAGTGGCCGTCGGGCTGCCACCCACGCCGGATGGCCTGGAGCCTGCGGTGCGCCCGTTCCTGGTCCTCATGCTGCTCCACGTGCAGAAGCTCAGGGCTGACCAGCCGCTGCCCCGGGCCCCCTTCACACAGCTTGCTCAGGGCTGCGCTCAGGTCCCGGGTCACCCCCATGTGGTGGGTGCCGGTCTGGAGGCACTTAAATATGTAAATCGTATACTTCATCTGCTCTTCAATGATCACCCTACTTGCCTACTGCGGAGGAGGAGGGATTCGAACCCCCGTCCCGAATCAACGAGAAACGGTTTTCAAGACCGCCGCTTTCAACCACTCAGCCACTCCTCCACGGGACCCGGCGACGACGCCTTGCGGAGAGGGAGGGATTCGAACCCTCGTCCCGAAACTTCGGGAGCCGGTTTTCGAGACCGGTGCATTCAACCGCTCTGCCACCTCTCCTGAATACCGGGAGCTCAGTGCCCCGTTCCGCGTTTACCGGTAGATATTACGACGAATTGGCGGCGAAATGAAAACCTTGCTGGGTTCGCCGTCAGCCGCCGGCCACCCGCTTCCGCTGGAAGAATTCCTGCAGCAGCGTCCGGCATTCCTCCTCCAGCACACCACCGGTGACCTCCACCTGGTGGTTGAAGCGGGGGTCGCGGCACAGCTGGTAGAGCGATCCGGCGCTGCCCGCCTGCTCGTCCCAGGCGCCAAAGACCAGCCGCTCCGCCCGGGCGTTCACCAGCGCCCCGGCGCACATGGCGCACGGCTCCTTGGTCACGTACAGGGTGCAGCCGGCCAGACGCCAGTCCTCCAGGTGGTTGGCGGCGGCGGTGATGGCCAGGATTTCGGCGTGGGCGGTGGGGTCGTGCAGGCCCTCGCGCTGGTTGTGCCCCCGGCCGATCACCTTATCATCGAAGACTACCACGGCGCCCACCGGCACCTCCCCAGCCTCAAGGGCGCGCCGGGCTTCGGCCAGGGCCTGCCGGAGATAATGGTCGGGGGGCGGCCCGGTCATGGAGCGGCCAGAGATATGGGGCAGGCAACCATGCTAGCGTGCCTCCACGCGCTCCTTGAGGGCCAGATTGGCGGCCTCAAAGCCCGCCGCCGTCCGCTCATCGATCATCTTCGAGAAGAGCGGCACCAGGAGGCCCCGGAAGCGTTCGCCCTGCACAAAGCGCACCCCGTCCCCGTCCGATTTCTCGATGCGAAAGTAGTGCTCCCCATCGAACAGGCCCGGGACCAGCAGGTGCCCCAGCCAGCGGAATTCCACCTCCGGCTCAAGCACCATCACCCGGGGCCGGAACTGCATGGCCTTGCCGCCCGGCTGCTGCAGCCGCACCTTGAGTTTCGAGCCGGGGGTCGTGGCGCCCTCAATAGATCTGACGAAGGGGTTCCAGTCCGGGTAGGATTCAAAGTCCATCAACACCTGCCACACTTCCGCTGCCGTGGCCTGGATAGCGATAATCGTCCGTAGTTCTTTCATGGGCCCTCCTCGGCCTGTTCAGCACCCCTGAAACGCGCGCTGGCCATAACTTGAAGATACGGGATGGCACTCCCAATTACAAATCTCCTCGCCGAAACGGGGACTGCGCCCCCAACCCACAACCGCTGAGGCGGCGGGATTTGGGATTGGGCATCGAGGATCGCCGGGTGCTGATGGGCCACGCCGCCAACTCCTCCAACGTGATCTACACCCACCCCAATCCCGAGCTGACCAGGGAGTATGTGAATCGGATAGCGGGGTATTGATCGAGTCCAGCCTTTTGACTACATCTACCTTCAAATCTACTCTGCTTCAACCTCCCCATCTTCAGCACTACCTAGCCACTCCAATAACAAATCATACGTACATGGGGCTTCAACTTTGACATCAAACTTCCTATCGAATAAATCCATGCTCTTCCACACGTACTTTGCTGCAAGAATCAGAGGTTCAATTGTTGTGTGGTCATCATTGATTGCTGGCAAGCGATGATATCGATGGAGTGGATTGTTACAATGGTTGAGGTTCATTCGAGCAATATGGTGCCATTGAGAATGGGTGCCAGCACTAAATGGCATGAAACAATAATTATAGAAATCAGTGATACCAGCATCTTCAGCCATTTCTCTCGTACTTATTCCTGACCATCTCCCGATGTTTACTTCTGTCAAGAAACTCCAGCGTTGAGAGTTAAGCCATGCTTCCAACACATCAATGAATTGTTGCGCCTCTTTGTCCGGACCCTCTTCTTCGAGCTGTTTTTTCCTGTGCTCGATTTCTAGCTTCGTTTGTCCAAGGCCAAAGTGAATATATTTTCTGCTTCTTTCAAGCCGATCCTCTAGTATCCAAGCAATGGCAATATGAGTATCTACCATTGTCCGTAGTATCAAAGGACCCATATGCCAATTCCACATTGGTGGGCTTTGGGACATCTTGATGAATAGGGTCGCCTGCCTTGCGAGCAATCCGCCAATGACTTCATGTACCTCATTTTCTGCAAAGTCTTTTTTCCACGCTGCCCAACGTTCATTCAGTTCATTTTCAGTATTCTCAGACAAACTTGATAGAAAATCAAGAAACTCCTGTTGGTCCATGCTAGCCACCCCCTTCACTGTCAGGAAACATACATTTTTCCAAAACGAGCCCTCTATTCCAAAAATAATTAGCCCATTTTGATCGATCAGGTTCATTGGACTGGACGAACAACATAGGTATTAAGGACCGTACTTCTGCCGCAACTTCTCTTAAACGTTCTGTTTTTGGATAGTCTTCTAGTGATGGGAGAGCCGATAACGAAGAACCTTCCTGCAAATACAGCTTACCCAACTTGGTCACCATGTATATTGCTGTGCCTTGCACGAAGATTGCCTCTTTTGTTGTTTTGTCAAAAAGGCTTGCTAAGCCTTCCTTAAAGTCAGAAAGAGCGTCCTTTTTATCTATGCCAGAAACATCGGATTCGTTAAATAGGAAACCAAATGGGCTATCTGGGTATAGGGCTTGTAGACGTATAAGTCCTGATTTAAGATCTGATAGATTCCCATCTTCCTCTAATTTTGACAATATCATATTTTTACTTTCCCCTGATAGGCGAAAGTAGTCACTAAGGATAATAAACAATGACTTTTCATCAGCTAATATATCGGATACCAATGTCGAAAGGGTACAGGCCAATTCAGTCCCTCGCTTTAAACCTAACTTGGCCTCCAACTCCGCTATCCAGATTACTTCGGGTAGCACCAAGTTGACCCATGGCACTTCGTGGAAGATGCTGGCAAACTCTCCGAGAATAGGAGGAACGAATCGTTTTCCTATCCTAGTGTGATCTTCAAGTACTTGCTTTCTGTTTTTCGCAGGCATAGTCTAAGACCTCTATGATTAATGCTCACCAAAATTTATGGATAGAATTACATATTACTTAATAAGATCATACCTGCAGGTGGAACCGCATTCTGGTTAACAATTCGCGAATCATCGCCCCATTTCCCCTGGCATGGCCATTATTAGGCTGTCGCTGTCGTCACAGACCACACTGGAATACGCTCACTTACAATACATAAAATCGCCCCTTCTGGCGGGAAGCGAGGGTTTCTCATCTCTGGTGTTGGCATTGCAGCACGCCCTGGCTAGAGGAATACTTAATTAGTATGCGGTAGATAACTCATGGCTAAAGCAATGTGACCGATATGTTCTTGGCCAATTGGGCATAAATTGCGCAAGTATCGCCTTGGCCGAGCTTTTAGGAGACTTCATTGAAGAAATGGGAAAAGTTTGAGAGGCTGGTAGCAGCCATCAACAGAACCTCCGCTTCGGGTGGGGAGGTGATTTGGAATGCAAGAATCAAAGGGAGGCAATTTGATGTCTCAATACAATTCAGATTCGATACATACAAACACCTCATTCTTCTTGAGTGTCGGGATAGGAAAAGAAAATGCACGCTATCCGAAATTGAAGCCTTTGTAACAAAAGCTTCAGACGCAGGAGCCGATGAGATTATTGTCGTATCTTCATCCGGGTTTCAAAGTGGCGCTACTACTGTTGCAAAGAAACACAACGTTCGTTTGTATACATTGAAGGAGATTAACGAATTGCCACCTGATGTCGTACTGAGA
>JADFSS010000043.1 GCA_022560655.1 Candidatus Neomarinimicrobiota bacterium | reverse complement strand
GGATATCATTCGATTTCAGATTATAAGCGTGTATTAAATCCCAAGGGAATTTATGTCACGACCGGAGGTTCCATGCCTCAAATGTTCCAGGCTATGCTCTTAGGGCCATGGATTTCAATGACTGGGAGTAAGAAAATGGGTTTCCTGGGGTTGAAACCAAATAAAAAGGATTTGGTTTTTATGAAAAAGCTTCTCGAAACCGGCAAAGTAAAACCAGTCATAGATAGACGCTACCCGTTAAGTGAGGTTGCTGAAGCTATCTGGTATCTTGAAGAAGGACATGCCCGAGGAAAAGTAGTAATAACTTTGGAACATAATAACAAAACCTAACAAGCGTTGCAGTTGACGACAGTTTCGAGCCACTTCCCGGCGGACAACTTCTCCGAGATTCAAGGCCATGCGGATGGCGGTTGGGGCCTGTGAGCAGGAGGGGGCGGAGAGTGTCAAAAGGGGACGCTTCAGTTGAGGCGTCAGCTTAACGTTGGAAACACGAAATGTGTCTCTTAGCTTTAGGCCCAAGTAGCTCACAATGCTTTGCCTACGATCAATTGGCTAATCACTTCAAATAAAGGAGTAAGGTATGTGTGCAAGTAATTTTAAATTGAGTCGTGCATTTATACTTGTAACACTTCTGGCTATTGGGTGTGTAAGTGTAAATTATGTTGGAAAATCATTCGATCTAACAACGAGTGTTGACGTGTATTTCTCTAAGGAAGAAATAAAGAAAGAGTATACAGTTATAGGCCATGCAATTGCTAGTGGTCAAATTGTTACCAATGATAAGATTCAAGAAAAATTGATCGAAGAAGCTAAGCTTAAAGGGGCAGATGCTATATTGATAACAGGAATCGGGAAATCAAATGTTCCCCTTGGTGACGGCAGTATTGATGAAAGCCAAATAAATGCATCGTTCTTAAAATACAAATAGTTTAACTGATTTATCTGATTGTTTGCACATAACAACCGTTGCCCCCGGCCCCGAAACAAGGCGCGCGAATGCGGAAGCTGGGTAGCCCGAATCAGGTTTTATTTGTTACCAAAAGTTTATCTCTCCGCATGTTTTGGGGCGGGTGAGCTTTCCCGTTATACGGCCGGACAGAATCAATCACACGGACTCGGAGGTGCATATGGTTATTGAATCCGCAGGCTACGCTGCCCGTCTTGAGGTCGACTACCCGGAACAGCTGGGCCGCCTGACGACGTTCTTCCGTCTGATCTGGATCATTCCGATTGCGGTCATTGCCGGTCTATTGTTATCCAGCGGCTCGCAGACCATTGTGAACGAGGCTGGAAAGGTCGTACGCGGTGGTGGCGGTATCGGGATCGGCCTGGCTTTCGCCACGGCGCTGATGATCGTATTCCGGACACGGTATCCGCGGTGGTGGTTCGATTTCGCTGTGGAGTTGGCCCGCTTCGAGAGCCGGATTGTCGCCTATCTGGCGCTGCTCACCGACCAGTACCCTTCGACTGTCGAAGAGCAGGCGGTCCATCTGGAGATCGACTACCCGGACGTGAAACGCGACCTGAATCGGTGGCTGCCACTCGTCAAGTGGTTCCTGGCGATCCCTCACTATCTTGTCCTGCTAATTCTGGTGCCGCTAGCTGTCTTCGCCGTGGTCTTCACTTGGTTCGCGATACTCTTCACCGGCCGATACCCAAGAGGGCTGTTCGACTTCGTCGTGGGAGTAGGCAGGTGGGGCCTGCGCGTCGGGGCGTACGCCTTCCTGCTCGTCACAGATCAATACCCGCCGTTCAGCCTGAGCTGAGCAGGACATCAGATTTAAATTGACGGACGGGCTGTTAACGATCTTCCAGAGTGAGTGAAGACTACCGTCGGCGCTGTCGAAGACGGCGCCGTATGATCCGACGCTGCGGCTGACCGTGCCACGGGCGACTTTGGCTGGACTGTAGTACGGTGCCGGGCGCGGCAGCTGGGCGCCCAGGCCGTTAGGTTTTGCAAGCTTGCAGGATGTATTGTCGGAAACTATTCTGCGGTGAAGATATTCTCCGTAAAACAGGATCGCGTGCCGTTGTGGCATGCGGCGCCGGTCTGCTCGACGGCAATCAGCAACGTGTCGCGATCGCAGTCGGTTGTAATGGATACGATTTTCTGAACATGGCCGCTGGTGTCCCCTTTGTGCCACAGCTCCTGGCGGCTACGCGACCAGAAACAGGTTCGTCCTTCTGCTAATGATATTTTCAGGCTTTCACTGTTTACATAAGCCAGCATTAGCACCATACCATTAGCGGCATCCTGGACAATGGCCGGGATGAGCCCGTCGGCGTCGTACTTCAAGGATTTAATGTTGTACCCAGTTTCTGTCATGGTTTCGCTCCTGCCAATCGTATGGGAATTCTCCTGCGGATCAAATAATCCTTAACCTCGCCGATGCCCAATATCCTTCTGTGAAATACCGAGGCAGCGAGCGCAGCATCAGCTTCACCTTTTTCAAACGCCTCATGGAAATGCTCCAGCCGGCCAATACCTCCCGACGCAATCAGGGGGATTTGAATCTGCCTGCTCACCTGCCGGGTGATAACGCAATCAATGCCTTGCTGGGTTCCATCGGCATCGATGCTGGTAAGCAATATTTCTCCGGCACCGCGATCCTCGGCTTCAGCTGACCAGTCTAATGCTTGGCGACCAGCACCTTGGGTGCCGCCATGGGACATCACCACCCAGCCCTCCGCTGATTTTTGCACATCAATGGCAACCACTATGAACTGGGAACCAAACTGCCTGGCCGCTTCTGAGATAAGGCTCGGGTTTTTGAGGGCAGCAGTGTTGATGGCCACTTTGTCTGCCCCGGCGGAGAGCAGCGCATCCATATCAACAAGGGTCCGGATGCCTCCTCCGATTGTGAAAGGTATGAACACATCCTTGGCAACTTGCCGGGCGAGATTCAATACATGTTGACGGGCATCCACCGTGGCGGAAATATCCAAAAACACCAGCTCGTCCGCACCCTGGCTCGAATACCAGGCTCCCAATTCGACAGGCTCGCCTTCCTCCACAAGATGAGTGAAGTTGACACCCTTTACGACTTTGCCATCCTTCACATCCAAGCAGGGGATAATACGCCGTGTCAGCATTTGGCCAGCTCAGTAATTGATATCGCTCCCTCGTAGAATGCCCGTCCCACAATTACCCCGCTGATGCCTTGGGGCGCAAGTGCAGCTATCCGATAGATATCCTCAGTTCGAGCGACACCTCCCGATGCCGTAATTTCCATTGACGTGGATTTGGCTACCTCCTGCAGATAGGCTAGATTTGGTCCCCGCATGGCTCCGTCAGTGGCCACGTCTGTAACTATCGCCCGAGTAAACCCCAGTTGCTCCAGTTTTGCAAGGAGCTTCAGGGAATCAATGCGCGTGCGATCGCTCCAACCTCGGACGGCAATCCCGCCATCTCGGCTATCGATCCCCGCTACGAGTATCCTACCGTAGCGAGCTAACCATTTTGATAATTGATCCTGATTCTCAAGGAGGCTTGTTCCCAGGATTATCTCGCTTGCACCGGCATCCAACGCCCGCTCAATATCGATCCCCGACCGGAGACCGCCCCCAAACTCGATCTTGATGCCGGTCTTGGCCACCTTGGATACTACATCCAGATGCACCGGAGAGCCGGAGCGTGCTCCATCAAGGTCTACGACATGCAGCGTTGTCAGTCCAGCCTCCAAAAACCGGCTAGCAAGTTCAACGGGATCGAAGGGATAGATGGTCTTGCGGGCGTAGTCGCCTTGGATCAGCCGCACAATTGATCCTTCCAGGAGATCCATTGCCGGGATGACCCTAAAAGGACGCATCGGCGAACTTCTCCAGGATAGACAATCCGAACTCACCTGACTTCTCAGGATGGAACTGAACACCCCAAACGCTATCCTGCTGGAGGGCGGCAGCGATGGGTCCGCCATAGTCGCTGATGCCTGCCACAGTTTCAGTGTGAGTTGGCTGACAGACATAGCTGTGCACAAAATAGGCATAGTTATCCGGTCCAATCATAGAGCTCGTGCCAGCTGCTGAAACCTTATTCCAGCCCATGTGAACTTTTCGGTGTCCGCCTTGAAGGGCAACCACCTTCCCGCCAACAATTCCGAGACCTTGATGCTGTCCGTGTTCCTCGCTGCTCTCCATCAGCAGCTGCATTCCAAGACAGATGCCGAAGATGGGGCCGCCATCTTTGGCCCAATCTCTGAGAAAGCTCTCCAGCGACTGCTCATGGAGCCGTGTCATGGCGTGAGCAAATGCCCCTACCCCGGGGAGAATGAGCCGGCTGGTCCTACCTAACTCGTCTGGATCGCCGGACACAGAATATTCTATTCCAAGCCGCCCAAGGGCGTTGGTGAGACTACCGATGTTGCTGGTACCGTAGTCGACAATGCCGATCACAGCGTGCCCTTGGTGGATAGTATTCCTCCTGTGCGGGGCGTCTGTGCCTGAGCCAGCGCTGACCCCAGCGCCTTGAACATGCTCTCGATCTGGTGATGGGGATCATCTCCGTACAGGTTTTCGATGTGCAGGGTCAGCTTGGCCGCCGTGGCCAAGGAACGGAAAAAATGGCCCGTAGTGATCGTCTCAAATTGACCCACTCGTTCGACAGTGAGATTGGCATTATAGACACAAAACGGCCTGCCGGAGATGTCCACCACCGCTCGCGACAGGGCCTCATCCATGGGAATAATGCCTGATCCGACGCGGGCGAGAAACCCCCGCACCGCCAGCGTCTCAGCCAGCGCCTGCCCCAAGGCAAGGGCCACATCCTCTACGGTGTGGTGGGTATCCACATCGAGATCGCCCCTACAAGTGAGGGCCAGGTCCCAGCCTGCCCATAGCGCCAGGGTCGTGAGCATGTGATCAAAAAAGCCGATGCCGGTTTTGATATCAATCTTACCCTCGCCATCCAGCTTTAGGCTGAGCTTGATGTCTGTCTCCCTGGTTCTTCTACTCAAGGTGACGGGTGTGGAATCAGTCATCATAACCCTCGATTACAGTTAGCAATTCTTCAATGTTTGTACACTGCAGCTCGGCATCATTCCAGGCTGGGCGCACCGGTCCGATGCCAGCAAAATCTATCTGCCCAGGAAAAGGCTCCCGGGCATTTCGAATCAGTTCGTAGTCGTCCAGGGAATCGCCGGCATAGACCACCCGCTCGCTGCCCAGCAGGGCGCAGATAGCCAGGAGCTTCTCCGGGTTGGGCTTGTTCAGGGCGGGATCGTCCGAAAGGGCGACGAGGTCCGGCGATAATGACCAACCCAGCATATCCGCTGCAAATACCATTTCCGCGCTGGAGCGACCGGATACGATACCAAGCCGCTGCACATGTCTGCGGAGATTTTTCGCCCCGGGAAGGGGTCTCTCTGCCAGCATTCTGCCCCGTTGTTTGATGGTTTCCGGGGTAAAGCCGTACAGGGATTCGCAGGCGTCCAGACCACCATAGGCTTCCTGTGCCAGGCGGGTCATCAGGCCAAAGAATTGGGTGGAAGGCGGCACATCGGTGAGGCTGGCGAGTCCTGCCAGGCCGCCTCCCGCTGCTTCGATCGCCGCAACGAATTCTTCAATCGGCGTCGTTTTGAAAAAGCGCACCCAGGCTCCGCCAGCAACTGCCACGTGCCAATCATCATTAAAACCGGGTGATTCCTTTAGTATTCGAACCTCCGCAGGGGTGAACCGCGAGCTCCCCGTTGCTTCCTCCACGGCATCCACTACGGCCGCGGTGAAGGACCGGCTGACATCAATGAGGACACCATCCACATCACAGATGACACTGTCATAGGTTCTCATAGCATGTGCTCGAGGGCTGCTGCCAGCCGGTGGTTTTCCTCAGGTCTGCCAACCGTAATACGGACATAGTTCTGACACCCGGGGTATCCCGATACATCACGAATCAGAATACCGGCATCAAGGAGACCGTTGTAGGTTGCCCTGGGGCCGAGATCGGTTTGCAGCAGGAAGAAATTGGCCTGGGATGGCAGTGCCCGGATGCCATCAAGACTGTTCAGTTCCTCGATGAGCTTGTCCCGTTCGGCGATGGTCTGGTCGATGCGCTGGTCTACCCATTCCTGGTGATCGAGTAGCACCGTGGCAGCAGCGGCGGTGGGCGCATCAAGGTTGAATGGAAGCAGTCCCTTGGATACTTGCTCGACTAGCGCTGCGCTCATCACGCCATAGCCAAGACGGAAGCCTGCCATGGCAAAGGCCTTGGAGAAGGTCTGGGTGACCACAAGGTTAGGGTATTGCTCGATCAGGTCCAGAGCGGTGACAGTGGCGTAATGCACATAGGCCTCGTCAACGACCACAAGACCTGATGCGGCCTCGGCAACTTGGGCGATGACCTCGAGCGGCAGCAAAGTTCCGGTAGGTGAATTAGGATTGCACAGGATCGTCAGCTTCGCCTTACTGCTGCGAGCCAGCAAATCATCGACCGAGACCTGAAAGTCATCAGCCAGGGTTGAGTTGTCCATCTTCGCACCCCGCCACGTTGCCAGCAGCGGATAGATCGCAAAACTGGGCTCGAGGGCACAGAGTGTATCGCCCCCGGCTAGGGTAAGAATGGTGATAGCCGCCAATATTTCGTTGGAGCCGTTGCCGAGTACGATTTTTCCTGGCGGTACTTCTAGAGCCTGGGCCAGCCTTTCCCGCAGGATAGCCGCCGCCTGCTGTGGATAACGGTTCCAGGCGAGGTTTGCTATCTGATGTGAGATTTGATTCTTGAGTTCAGCGGGCCAGTCCCAGGCAGATTCATTTTGGTTCAACTTTATGTCCGTCGCCGGTGCCGGGACATGATAGTTGGATTCCGCCAACATTTCCGGTCTGATCCACTGTTTCAGGAGATCATTCATGGTGCATCCGCACATTAATCGACAGCGCATGACCAGCCATACCTTCTGCCCGTGCCAGCTCTATCACGGTATTTCCTGACGCAGCAATGGCCTTCATGGGCGCTTCAATCATGGAATAAGGCACCAGAAAATCCAGGACGGATAACGGCCCCCTGAAGCGCGCCTGGCCGGCTGTGGGGAGAGTATGATTCGGTCCCGCCCAGTAGTCACCCCAGGCCACGGGTGTAGAGTGACCAATAAAGATGGCGCCCGCGATGCAGCGTTTGGCGAATTGACGGGCCTCGCGGATTTGCAGGGAGAGGTGCTCGGGGGCAATACGGTTGATCATTTTCAGACAGTCGCCTAGATCAGCACCCACGTAAATGGCTCCACGGCTTTCCAGGCTAGTCCGCGACGTTTCCTCGGTGGCGAGGGTTGGCAGCATCATTTCCAGGTGCTGGTTTACTTTCTCAGCCAGAGCGGCATCAGTGGTGAACAGTGTTGCCGTGGCCTCGGGATCGTGCTCGGCCTGAGAGATTAGGTCAGCTGCTACCCAGCCAGCATTCGCAGTATCATCCGCCAGGATTACGATCTCAGTGGGTCCGGCTGCTAAATCTACACCGACATGTCGCGAGACTTGCGCCTTGGCTTCGGCCACATAAACGTTTCCCGGACCAACAATTTTGTGCACCGGTTTGATCGTTTCGCTACCGTAAGCCAGGGCCCCTATGGCCTGGGCGCCACCAATACCGTAGACTTGACGGATACCCAGCAGGCTGCAGAGGCCGAGAATGGATGGATCTGCCCGGCCATCAGCTTGGGGTGGTGTGCAGACGGATACCTCAGCCACGCCAGCTATTTGGGCAGGAATGGCCGCCATAAGTAGCGAAGAAGCCAGGGGACTGCGGCCTCCAGGTACGTAAATGCCGATGCGCTCGATAGGCCTCCAACGCCAGTTTGTTAGCGTTCCGTCGGGCTGCTCCAGATCATACGGCTGCGGTAATTGTAATTGATGGAATCGACGGAGATTTAGACCTGCTTCAAGGATGGATTCCCGAAGAGAGGAAGACAATTGAGCCTCGGCCAGTGCTATCTGCTCTGCGGAGGCATCAATGCTGGTAATGGTCACTCCGTCGTACTTGGCAGTCAGCCGCAGGAGCGCATCATCACGACCCGATCGTACCTGGCGCAAGATATCTGCAACGACTACGGATACATTACTCTCCTCAGATGAGTGGTCTTGTAGCAAGGCATCCAGCCTGCTGAAATCACGAAATATGGGCAGCAATCCCATCAAGGAAGTACTTTGTTGAGGGGATACTCAATGATGTCTGTGGCGCCGGCTTCCATCAGAAGGGGGATGATTTCGCGAACCTGAGTCTTCTCTACGATCACCTCTACAGCCGCGCCGGAGTCGTTGTAGAGTTGGCTGATGGTTGGCGTTTTCATAGCAGGCAGGATAGCTATAAGGCCTTCGAGCTGCTCATCGGTTACATTCATCTTTAGACCGACCCTGCTGGCAGCCATGATGCCGCTTTCCAGCAGTCGCGCCATGTTATCTATTTTCTTGCGCTTCCAGGGGTCGTCGTAGGTGGCCTTATTGGCGATGAGGCGGGTAGTCGACTCCATGACCGTATCAACGATGCGCAACTTATTGGCCCGCAAGGATAAGCCGGTTTCTGTCACTTCGATGATGGCGTCAAACAACAGGCGAGGCTTTGCCTCCGTTGCGCCCCAGGAAAATTCCACCCCTGCCTCGACTCCATTGTCCGCCAAATACTTCTTGGCAATGTTGACCAGCTCAGTGCTAATGCGTTTGCCCTGGAGGTCCCGAACCGAATGGATGTCTGATTCCTCCGGCACGGCGAGAACCCACTTCACCGGACGCATGGAAGCCTTGGCGTAAATCAGCTCGCACACCTCCACCACATCGGCGCCGTTCTCCATGATCCAGTCTTTGCCAGTGATGCCGGCATCAAAAACGCCTTGCTCCACGTAGCGGGCCATCTCCTGAGCACGAATAAGGAGAGCCTCAATCTCCGGGTCGTCGCAGTAGGGGGTGTAGGTCCGGCTAGAGAGAACGAAATTCCAGCCCGCACGCTTGAATATGGAGAGGGTGCTCTCCTGAAGTGAGCCCTTGGGGAGCCCGAGTTTGAGTATCTTATCCATAATATTCTCCTAAAAACAAAAAGCCCCCGGAAATCCGAGGGCTCTAAAATTTTGCAGTGAAACTATTGACTAAGGTGCAGTGCCGCCCGGATCCCCGTGGGAGTCAGTATGATGATGGTGGTGATGGACGTTGTACAGCATGACAGGAGCACAATTTATGGTCTGGCTTAAGACATTGTCAACTGAAAATGATGTTTGGCCCATCTCCGGAAAGCCGACGGCTACTTCCAACGGGCGATCCAACCGCGAAGACAAGCTGGCGGGCGATCGGTCATAGGTTACCGTATACAGTCAGTTAGCTCGGCCCGACGCGTCTCATCGCTCCCGGGGCCGACCCAGAAGCTGACCTCTACGATGGAGATAAGAACCTGGTCCGGCGAGGGGATCCAAACCCCATCTTCGGGAACCGTGGATTTCGATGCTGTAAGTCTTGATGGAAGTGTCTTCGAATGTGAAGCTGGCGCAGTCGCCCCATTGAGTATCCGCGCCGTGCCCTGGACGAGCTCGCTTCGGTCACAGCCGCTCTGCAGGAGAGCACCCGCTATGATCACCGCCATGGCCGTCGAGCTGCCAGGTTTTGTTAACGAGGCTGACCACTGGGCGCCTCCAGGTATTCTTCTCATAGGAACCTCCAGGTCACATCGTCCTCATCCTGGATTAAAGGCCGGCTTTATGTATTCTCGAATATTCTACAGCCGGTAGCTGGGCGAAAGACCAGCCGTCTTGCGGTCCCCGTCCACCGGCACCTCCGCGGTCTGAAAGGTAGTGACACAGCCGCCTTGGCGATCATGTTGGCATATAGGTCCACCAGGCGGCGCTCGTTGGCCTGGAGCTCACTGACGAGGTTCTGCGAGTACCCCTATCGGACCGACGCGATGAGGATGCCCAGGGCAAACAGCACCGTTTTCAGGTTGAAGGTGTAGCGGTGGAGGGTCATAGCCGTTTCCGTATCTCCCGGACCGCCCCGGGCAGGAACCCCAGCCCGATGAGCAGCAGACTGAGGCGACCCAGCAGAAGCCCCAGGCGGTAGTCGCCGGGAGCAAAGTCCAGGGCGATATCGTGGGTGCCGGACGGGACCACCACGCCGCGCAGGATGGTATTCACTTCGTGGATGGGGACCGGCTCGCCGTCCACCGTGGCCCGCCAGCCTTCGGGATAGACCACCTCGCTGAGCACCAGCAGCGCCTCTCGGGCAGCAGTTACCTGCAGCCGGATTTGGTTGGGCTGCCAGTTGGCCTGCACCACTCTGCCTTCGCCCTGGAACGGAGGCGCAATCGGGTCGTCCGGCCCATGGGCCTGAATATAGACCACCGTTTCCGGATCGTAGGCCGGATCGCGGAGCCGGGCCAGGATGTCGTCTGCGGAGGGCAGCGGCTCCACCCGCCGGGGAAACCAGGCCCGCTCCAGGAAGGTGTCCAGCTCATAGACCGCCGCCGGCTGGTAACTGCCCCCGCTGTACAGGTTGCCCACAAAAACTTCCCGGAGACGGGGGTCGCTGAACTGCTGCAGGCTCACCAGGTACTTGACATTGAGCATACGCAGGATCCCTTCGCTCTGAAAACCGGTGGCCTGCATAAACCGGTCGTAGTTGGCCAGCTTGGCGGCGTGGTAGCCGCTCACCGACGACACCCCCGCCAGCGCCCAGCGGTTCTCGTTCTGCAGCCGCCCCAAAGGCCTGATGCGGAAGGTGGCCGTGTCGCCGCCGAGAAACTCCAGCACCGGATCACTGTTGAGGTAGCGGGTCATGACGGACCGGGGCCGGAGCACAGGGCTTCGAAGGCTGCCCTCGGCTGGCTCGATGATGCGCAGGTCGATGCGTCCCAGGTCCACCATGCTCACGGCCACCAGTCCCGCCAGCAGCCAGCGCTTTGAGAGGCTCCCCGCACGCCAGAGATAGAGCCCGCCTACCGCCAATCCGCCCAGTACCAGCAGCCAGACGGCGTCGGCACGAATCATGGACATACGCAGCCCGTTGACCTGCGGTACCATCTGCGCCGGAACTCCCCGTGGCACGGGCAGGTTGCTCCCCACCACCGAGGCTGAAGCCAGAAACAGCAGCCCCAGGACCACCACGGCGCCACCGGTCCATACCAGGATCCGGCGAGCCCGGGATTCCCCCTGTGCACCCAGCCATTGGAGCCAGGCATCCAGCCCCAGCCCGGCCAGCACAGCCACGCCGAACTGAGTCAGGACCAGCAACATGGACGGCACTCGAAACTTGTTGAAGTAAGGAAACAGATCGTAGAACAGTCGGTACAGAAAAAAGTTGTGCCCCAGGCTCAGAAAATAGGCCAGCACAGCGCCCCCCGCCATCGTCCAGGTGAACCAGGTGCGCCGCACCGCCACCGCCCACACCGCAAGCGCCAGCAGCAGCAAACCCATGTAGTTGGGGTAGTCGGTAAAGGGCATGTCGCCCCAATAGGTTGCGCCGCCAAAGCCGAAGAAGGAGGGCAGCAGGAACGTGAGTGTTTCGCTGAAGCTGAAGGACCACTGGGTGGCGTACTCAATGCCGGTGCCCCCGCCCAGCTGTCCGCCACGGATGCTGAAAGGAGTGTAGCTCATGACCGGCAGGTAAAGCACCGCCGCCAGACCAAAACCTACGATCATGGCCAGTGCGAACAGGGTGACGAAGCGACCCCTCTGGCCGCCTGTAAGATCTTTATCCCGCAAGGACCGGACGGCGAGCACCACGAAAAACAGCCCCAGCAGCAGCAGGCTGTAGTAGGCGATCTGGGCGTGGCCGCGCTGGAGCTGCATGCCGGTGAGCAGGGCCAGCAGGGCGGCGGCGGGCAGGCTTCTGCGCGCATGCAGCCGGAACAGCCCCCAGATCAGCCACGGCAAATACGCCAGGGTCATCATCTGGCTGCCGTGCCCGTGAACCAGCATGGTGTTGAAATAGGGCATGAGCAGGAAGCCGGTGCCCCCCAACAACCCGGCGGCAAACGAGCCCCCCAGCCACTGGATCAAGAGAAAGCAACCGAACCCGGCAAAAACCATGTGCAGCAGGTAGCTTGAGAAGTCCGGCAGGACTGGCGCCAGGACACCCAGGACCTTGTTGGGCAGGTAGAATATGGACAGGTAGGTGAAGGAGTGGATGGTGGGCATGCCCGAGAAGAGCCAGGGCATCCAAAGGGGCAGCTCGCCGGTTTCGGCTTCCAGGGCCTGGATGCCCGCCGTGGTGCCCACTGGGGCCAGGGCATCGGGTCCGGTGAAGGAATAGCCGCCGGAAAGTGGCTTGTAGTACAGCACCATACCAGCAGCGATCAACACCACCAGCGCCCACAGCCACGATGGTAGTTTGGGCATCGGTTCAGCTGCCACCGCTGTCCGCGCCAGGAGCAGCAGGATAACTCGATTGCCCGGCGAAACCGTCCGCACGCCTGGCGCCACAAGCAAGGATCCCCTCCAACCGGGCGGCCAGGTTCTTCCAGTCACGGTCCCGCAACTTATCAACAAGCTGTGCATCCTTCACCTGGGTCTTGAGGTAGTCCTTGACCGACTTGGCAAACAGTTCCTTCTCTGCATGCAGCTGGATGCAGGGCGAGAAATTCCGGTATTCTTCCATGGGCCTTGAAACCACCATCAATCCTGCTGCCAAGTATTGCACAACTTTCCCGGAAGCAGCCCTCCTGATCACCTCATTATCCTTCAGCGGAACGATCCCTACCTTATAGGCGCTCAGTGTGGCTGGAATGCGCTCGTATTCCAAAAGGCCGTGGGCCATGACCCCAAACCGCTCCGTCAGCGCCTCGATCTCCTGGTCCAGCCCCCGCTCCACAGGGCCGTACAGGTGCAGCGTGCCCTCTGGCAGCTGGCTGGCCAGATACTGTACCAGTTCAAAGTCAAAGCTCCACTGTAGTATGGCCCCGAGGTAGCAGACCCCGGTTCTGCGGCCGGCGGGGGAGCTCTTGAAGTTGACCAGTTCAACTCCGTTGGGGATGTAATAGACCGGCGCCCGCGTTTCCCCTTGCAACTTCCGCTCGTAGAGCCTAGAGGGGGCGAAAATACCCTCGGCCCGCGATAGAACCTCCCGGAATCCACTCCGTACCCAGACCGGGATCGGGCCGAATTGTTCCGGATCGTCATTGTAGTCCCAGTAATACGGCCGGGAGAACCACTTCAACAAAGGAATAAAGTAGATGCTGGAACAGATGATCTTCGAGCCGCGTAACATTTCGTTTAGCCGTGCAAACATTATCGGGTGCAGCAGAACATAGTATAGCCATGAGAGACGCATGAGCAGTACCCGGTTCAGCCACTTGATGGGGGTAGGACGCAGAGCCGGCAAGGTGAGGACATGCACCGGTCCGTCCTGCCGGTAGGAGAATGGCCGCCGATGGCCTAACGTGTAGGGCTCGATGAAAAGTATTTGATGCCTCCTGGCCAGTTCCGAGAGCAACTGCTGTTTCCGGGTCCGCATGTAGTCCCACCGAATCTCGGAAAACCACACAATCTTCATCGACCTGTCTCCCACGGGGGTTTCAACCAACCCTCATCCACACGAGCGGCCGGGAATGATCGAAACCCGTCCGAAGTAATCCCCGACTCTATATGCACTTTCATGAAATCAGGTCCGTGGAGGGGAGGCCAAATACGATTGGACTGTCTCATCCGTATGCGCTGATCCTAACATCTTGCGCGGCGAGCCCGGAGCGCCCGTCTGGTCTTTCAGGTCCGGGTTCTTGATAATAAATACCTGGCCCGGAAATATTTCCACGCTGACAAACTTGCTGTCACGATGCCGCCGGCCGCCGCCGCTAGACCTTCCGCCCAAGCGAGCCGCCGAGCAACGTCCTAACTGTAGCCAGTTCCTGCCGGTCGAAAAAGCGCAGCACCCACAGGATGACAGGAAAGCCAAGGACAAGCAGAAGCAATTTGATCCCTCCTCCCACCCACGGGTTGGCTGCCGGAACGGCCAGACCCAGCCCGTAGATTGCCACCCACGCCACGGTCACCTTGAGCAGGCGGACATACTCGTAGGGCATGGACCAGAAATGCTGGTTCACGGCGGTGCTCACCACGGTCAGCAGGAAATAGGAAATTAGGGTCGCCCAGGCGGCGCCCAGCATGCCGTAAGGGGGGATCAGCAGCAGATTCAGCCCCAGGTTGACCAGCGCAGCGAGGATGATAATCAGCGGGACGTACTTCATTTTATCACGGGTGGGCAGCGCCGTATTGGTCATGTAGCGAACCCCATAGAAAATGTACGATACAGCTACCAGCGGCACAACGGCGGCGGCGCCGTGGAATTCCGGTGTGGTCATTATGACCAGCAGCTCGCGCGCCAGCAGGGAGAGCCCCAGCCCCAGGAAACCCAACACCAGCACGTAGTAGGTGAGTATCCTGGCGAACTGCTGAGGGGCTGTCTCCTGCTTGGCGATGCTGAACATCAGGGCGGGCCAGGCCAGCTGCACCGACCAGACCGCCAGGTTCATGACCATGCCGATGGTGTAGCCCAGGGAATAGAGTCCCACCTCGGCGGTGGAGGCGTATTGCTGAAGAAAGTAGCGGTCTGAGGAGATCATGATGAGGTCCGCCAGGCCGGCGGGCACCATGGGAGCGCCGAACAGCAACATGCTCCGTAGCACCGGCCCTGAAACCACCGGCCGCAGACCGGGCAGCAGGATCACCAGGTAGACCCCGGCAAAGATGCCCGCCTGAATGAGTCCGGCGATGATGAGTCCCGACACCCCCTGTTTCAGGACCACGATATAGAGGATGCTCAGGCCCGCGCCCACCAGGAAACGGGCCACCGAAACAGCGGAATAGAGCGCCGCCCGCTCCTTGATCCGCAGCCGGGCCATAAACACGATTTCCGCCACCCGCAGGATGCCGGTATAAAAGACCAGCCGCAGCGTTTCGGTCTGGAGGGTCGACCCGAAGATCAGTTGCGAGAGGGGGCCGGCAAAGAGCGCCAGGCCACCGAATATCAGCAAAGACTCACCGATGAGAAAGTACAGGGCCGTGCTGGTTGCCGTGCGCTCATCCGTGTCGAAATAGATCACTTCCCGAAACAGCGCTGACCCCAGGCCTAATTGAGTGATGATTCCTGCCACGCCGCCTGTAACCAGCAGCAGAGAAAACAGGCCGTAATCGGCGGGTGTCAGGTAGCGCGTAAAAATGGGCAGGAGGAGGAACGCCAGCAGCTTGTTGAGGCCGCCCCCCAGACCGTAGATGAGGGAGTGTTTGGAGAGGGTCTTGAGTGTCTGAAGCATTACTAATTCAAGACTTGGATGATCAGTTAATTCTATGACCCTGTGGAGATGTGCCCATCATTTTATATCCGGTCCAGTTTGGTCCGGTTTTCGTACCGTCAACTTTTAACGTAAATAAAAAAGTTTGCCAATGACCCGCTGCTTTCGTCGCCTTTGTATGGGAACCTATTGGGGGTCTCCTTTAGGAGATCCCATACAGGAACATGCGCATCGATCCAATTAGAAAATTTACGATGTCTCTGGTGACCAACCTGATCACTATCAATATTACTTGAATATATGACGACATATTTTTCAGCAGCGGAGAATAGGTGTCGCATATGAAGTTCAAATATCCTGTCTTCAATCAAATGGTAAATGACATCCAACGACAAAGCTAGCTCAGCCTTGAAAATACCCTGCGAATCCACAAAATTATCGGGATTATAGAGGGCAAACCTTTTTTTATTGTCGTCCCGAAAGCGCTCTGTACATAGTTCAATTGCCGTTTTTGAAACGTCAAGCCCAATGTATTTAGGATACGAGGCTAACGAGAGCTGATGACCATCACCGCATCCAAATTCTATGACAGACTTAACGCTTTTATCCTTGACAAACGCGTTCAAAAGCTCCGCCTTAAATTCAGCCAATGCGCCATAGGACCCGGCTCCCGAAGTTCCGCCACCGGCATAATCTTCCTTCCCAGTACGCTTGAGAGCCCGGAAATATCAGAGAGCCTGGAAACAAAACTTTTCTTAATGTCCGGACAGCACCTTTTACTGTGATTCCGATATAGGGGATTTTCTTGATAATTGGTTTCATTTGTTTCATGAATATGCCTTCAACCGATAAGTTTCTCAATTTTAATTCGACAATGCGAATGCCTCACGAATTTTTCTCCGCCTGCTTTTGCTTCCCTATTCCCCTCACAATCAAAGCCATCTGCCAGCGACCGTCGCACGAAAGTGGTTATGACCATAAAGCTACGAGGGGCCTCTTCCTAATCTTTTGGAGTTAAGAAGGTGATGGGAAGTAACGTGCAACCTTGACCTATCGCTCCCCGTATAACTTTTCATCATTTCCCAATAGACACTATTGATTTTCCCACCAACAACTTCATGAGTATACCTTTTTCGGACATATTGGGCAAGCGCCTCAATCTGATAATTTTGATGATGATCCAACATATCACCCATGGCCTGGGCCAGCGCTTCCACATTCCCCGGCGGCACCCGCAGGCCCACATCGCTATTAATAAACTCGGCTGGGCCGCCGCTGTCGGTGGCGATAACCGGTTTGCCGCAGGCCAGAGCTTCGATGAGAACAACCCCGAAGGTCTCGAACTGGCTGGGAAGCACCAAAAAGTCGCAGGCCCGCATCTCCTCTGCCAGGGCTTCCTTGGTCATGGCCCCCTGGAATGACACCACGTCCTCCAACCCAAGCGTGACAGCCAGACGCTCATACTCGTCCTGCAGGCTCCCTGCACCTACCAGCTGCAGGCGAAAGTCAATTCGTTCCAGACTGGCCAGGGCCTGGAGGAGCGTGGGAATGCCTTTCACCGGCGTCAGGTTGCCGGCAAACAGGATCCGCTTATATCGCGCGTCCCCCTTCCGCGCCCCGGCTCCGGGATAGTGAACCGTTCCATCATAGGCATTGGGTATCACACGGTGAGAGTTGTAAATGCCCCACTGCCGCATGCTCTGCCACAGCGCAGCGCTCACCGGCGCCAGCAGATCCGCCCGGTTAAGTGCATAGCGGGCGATAGCCTTATCAGAGCGCGTAAGAGTACCCCGGGCATAACCAGAATAGTGCTCAGTGACCATCACGGGAATATGACGGTGCCTGGCAAGAATTACGGCGGGCAGAGCTGCCTTGAAGACATGGGCGTGGATCACATCGGGGCGATAACCCCGGCTGAACAGGCGGAGAGCCCACTTGAGCATGAGCCAGTACCACCGGAAGCGGCTGCCGGTGAGGCGGTTAAGCCATCCCGCGCGGTAGCGAATCAGGATCGTCCGCAGGCCACCGTCGAGGACGACCGTGACCCGGGCTGGCCGGTGCCCGGGCGGGCGTGACTCGAGGGGATAGATCACCGTCACATCTGCGTACAGCGCTACTGCTCTGGCGTGCTCCCGGATGAAGATGCCCTCCAGCGGGTGTTCCCCTGAGGGGTACCAACTGGGCAGGAACAACACCCTCAGGCGGCGTTCATCCGGATTATGCTCCACGGGAAGGTTCCCGGTCCCTATGCCAGCAAGAGCGCCACAATGCGTTCGGCGGCATGGCCATCACCGGATATGGACGCCGGGTCCGCCGGCGGCGCCTGGAAACCGGACAGGGCCTCGAGGATGGCAGCCTTGTCAGGTCCCACGAGGCGGTTGGCGACGGCCTGCACCGGCTCCACCCACTCGGTCCCCTCGCGCAAGGTGATGCAGGGCACCGGCAGGAAGAAGGCCTCCTTCTGCATGCCGCCGGAATCGGTGAGCACCACCCGGGCGTTGGCCAGGAGCACCAGCATATCCAGGTAGCCCACGGGCTCCACCAGCCGCAGCTGGCTGTTTGCGGCCGCCAGTGGCAACTCCCCTTCCAGCTCGGCCATACGGCTGCGGGTACAGGGATGGACCGGGAACCGCTGACCTGCCTCCGTTGATTGGACCACATGGTAAGTTAGTCTTTGAGGTTTCAGTTGACACGTAGTTCGGTGAGTGGAAGTATGGCTTCCGGAGCCGGCGGAAGGTATCCAGGACGGCTGTGAGGATGGATATGATTGTATTCCCATCTCCATCTATCGATCAAGACCTTGGCTTTATAAAGCGTATCGAAGATCTCCAGGTTGAGCAGTTCATCCCCTAGTTTCCCATTAAAAGACTCGATAGAGCCGTTCTCCCAGGGCTGCCCGGCTGACTGCGCCGGCCGGCGTGACCGGCTCGCCGTGGCGGACTCCCCGAGGCGGTTACGACCAGAGGCTACGGCCTCCCCGTGGCCGGGACGGCCAGGGCCGAGGCCCACCCCCCCCTGGCCGGTATCACTGATCTTGCTACAATAAAGTGGACACTACGAGAAGTCATAGTGCCTGGTTAAGCTGCATGTTTTCATACTCCACCGGGGATCTATATCCCAAAGTCGAG
>JADFSS010000042.1 GCA_022560655.1 Candidatus Neomarinimicrobiota bacterium | reverse complement strand
GAGGGTGGCGTCACCTACGCCGATATAGTCGATGCCGGCCTCACGTTGGGCCGACCAGGCATCCAGTTCCACGTCGACGAGGGTCTGCAGGAGCGCAGCACCGTCAATTTTGTCTTTCCAGTAGCGCTCCAGGGCGCGTTTCATTTCCCGCTCGCGCCCGATACGCGGATAGCCCAACGTTTGGGTCTTCAATGCCGACATTTAGCTCTCCCCAATCTCCCGCCCCGAAATAGCGAGCGACAGTTTAGCACACTGGGAGGGGTGTGTCAATCGAATGGTGGGGGCGGTGGCGGCCGCAAGTGGCGGGGCAAGGGCTGCGCTGTCGCGGTCCGCGCCGGCACCGATGCCACACCGGGTCGCAGGTTCATGCCGGGCCAGCCTATTTTTTGTCCGGCGTAAACGTAAGTGCGGCGGAGTTGATGCAGTAGCGCAGGCCGGTGGGTTGCGGCCCATCGCTGAACAGGTGGCCCAGGTGGCCGTCGCAGCGGCTGCAGAGCACCTCCTTGCGCACCATGCCCCAGTTACGGTCCGTGGCGATGGCGACGCTGCCTTCGGCGATGGGTTCCCAGAAGCTGGGCCAGCCGGTGCCGGACTTGTATTTGGTCGCCGAGCTGAACAGCTCGTTGCCGCAGGCGGCGCAGAGGTAGTGTCCGTCGTCCTTGAGTCTCAGCAGCTTGCCGGTGAAGGGCCGCTCGGTGCCCTTAGCCCGGATAATGTGATATTGCTCCGCCGTAAGCAGTTCACGCCACTCTTTATCAGTCTTGATCACCTTGCCATCCTTGTCAGCTTGTGCTCCCGGGGCCAGCCGGGCATAGGCGGGTTGGGGACCAGCGCCAGCCAGCAGGCCGACTGCCATGTAGCCCGTGAGCGCTGCAACGCCCATTGCCGCCAGTGCGCCTGGCAGGCGGTTACGCATGGAAAGCGGTTAGTCCCCGGCTATCAACTGGTCAAATTCCTGCACTTTCATAGCGGGTGTGGTTGAAAAGGAGATGCCGGTAAGTTTGCTCAGCTCGATGGAGGCCTTGATGGCCTTGCGGGCGTCGGGAAAGTCGGCGATTAACACCAAGTCAGTGTCGCCCATGAGCACGTACATGGCCTCGATTTTGCCGCCCGTGCTCTCCACCACCTGATGGGCCGCACGGGTGCGCTCGGCGCTGATATCATCCAGTGCGTCCGCGTCGTAGATACCAAACATGAAATAGGTTGCCATGGGTCCTCCTCGCTTCCAAAATGATGGATCGCCGTGTTGGATAATATAGGGTGAGCGGCATCCTGAGCAAAGCAAAACCGCATCCGGCCCGCCAGGGCCCAGGCGGCTGCTATTCCCTGACGGCGTCCAGACTCACCACCGGCTCGCTGCCCACCACCTCGGCGCTATGGACGGTGCCCCGGGGCACCGCCAGCACGTCGCCGGCCGCCAGCAGCAGCTCCTGGCCCTGCATGCGCAGGCGGAAGCGCCCCGCCAGCACGGCGTCGAGCTTGTCCACGGTGTGGGTGTGGTCGGGGAAAGTGGTGCCGGGGGGATAGACGTAGCGGGTGACGCGGTAGCCGCGCTGCTCCAGCTTGCGGCGGAGGGCCGCCTCGGTGAGGGGACCGTCGGTGGTGGTGCGCCAGTGGTCAACGCTGATTTGCATGCACGGGTGTCCGTCGGGTTCTGTTCAAGCTAGCGGTATACATCTTGCCGGTGGCCGATGCGGAGCACGAGGACATCCATTGCAGTGATGGCATAAATGACACGGTAGTTTCCCACCCGTAGCCGACGCAGCCCGGCATAGTCACCCTTCAGTTGTGGGCAGCGATAAGGGTCTGACGACAAAGCCTGTTCAACCTGGTCCAGAATACGGTTTTTTTCTTGTTTCGAGATGTGTTTAAGGTCTTTCGCCACCGACCGCTTGTAGGAGATGCTATAGGCCAAGAACCTTGCGCATTTCCTGGGCAGTGATGATGGTATCTTTCTTGTCGCGGAGACGGTCCAGGGCCACTTGGGCGTCGGCGAACTCCTCCAGGTAGGCGATCACGGCTTTCTGAATGTGAAAGGAGCGTGATCGCTCGGTATCCCTGGCAATCTCGTCGAGCAACTTGGCGATCTCATCACGCAATCGTACGGTGACGGTGGTACTCACAGAACCCCTTTCTGTTTAGCGCAATGTACACATTGTGTACAATAGACACAAGGTAAAAGTTACTACTCATAACGGGGTACCGGCGTAGGGCCGCTTCGGTCAAGGGACCATCGGTGGTGGTGCGCCAATGGTCAACTTGCGGGGATGAACGGGCCATGGTCTGTGTCCTGTAGCTAGCCGCCGCCACAGTCGCAGCGGGTGAGCTGGAGCTTAGGGCTGGCCAGCGGGGCCATCAAGAGCGGCCTGGCTGGCCCTACCCGGCCGATCAGGGGCCCAGATGTCGCGGGGGAGACCCGTTGGGCTGCGTTTTGTTTTTTTGCAGTCCCCAATTTCCCTTTCCAGGCCAGTTTGGTCGTGCTACTTTTACCAGTTCATGCCGGCCTACCACGCAGAGAAGATATACGTCCGGGGAGCGCGGGAGCACAACCTCAAGAACATTGATGTGGAGATCCCCCGCAACCAGTTGGTGGTCATCACCGGATTGTCGGGCTCAGGCAAGAGCTCCCTGGCTTTTGACACCATCTACGCCGAAGGGCACCGCCGCTACGTGGAATCACTCTCGGCCTATGCCCGCCAGTTCCTGGGCCTCCTGGAGAAGCCCGATGTGGACGCCATCGAAGGGCTGTCGCCCACCGTGTCCATCGAGCAGAAATCCACCAGCCGGAACCCCCGCTCCACGGTAGGCACCATCACCGAGATTTATGACCACCTGCGGCTGCTGTATGCCCGCATCGGTGTGCCCCACTGCACCAACTGCGGCCAGCCGGTGCAGCGCCAGACCATCCAGCAGATGGTGGACCATATCCTGGCGTTTCCCGATGCTGCGCGCATCCAGCTGCTGGCCCCGGTAGTACGGGGCCGCAAGGGTGAGTACAAGGAGGTGTTCCGCAGCATTCGCAAGGAAGGGTTCATACGGGTGCGCGTGGACGGCAAGGTGCGCAGGCTCACCGACAAAATCATTTTGCACAAGAACAAGAAGCACACCATTGAGGTGGTGGTGGACCGCCTGGAGGTCAAACCCAGCATCAAGGAGCGACTCACCGAGTCGCTGGAGCTGGCGGTGAAAATGGGCGGCGGGGTGGTCGTGGCCAACGTGGAGACGGCGGGTGACGCCCGCGGCAGGGGACACGACCACCTGTTCAGCGAGAGCCTTTCGTGCCCCGATTGCGAACTCAGTTACGAGCTGCCCGAACCACGCATGTTTTCCTTCAACTCACCCTATGGCGCCTGCCCGGACTGCGACGGCCTGGGCACGCAGATGGAGATCGACCCCGAGCTCGTGGTGCCCGACAAGCACAAGAGCCTGATCCAGGGTGCGGTGGTGCCCATTGGCGAACAGCCCCGGGGCGGCTGGTACAGCTCCATCATCAAGAGCCTGGCCCAGCACTACGGCTTCAACTTCACCACCCCGTGGAAGAAGCTGTCCGAGGAGGTGCAGCGGGTCATTTTGCACGGCACCAGCCCCGATGCGAAGATTACCATGCAGTACCGCTCCAAGCGTTTCAAGGGCGAGTACTACGGCGGTTTCGAGGGCATCATCCCTAATCTGAAGCGGCGCTACGGCCAGACGCAGTCCCCCGGCATCCGCCAGTGGATCGAGCAGTTCATGTCCATCGATGCCTGCGGCGGCTGTGGTGGCGCCCGGCTGCGCAAGGAGAGCCTGGCAGTGACCGTGGACGACCGCAACATCGCGCAGCTGGTGAACCTGTCGGTGAAGGGGCTGCACGGGTTTTTTGAGCAGCTGCAGCTTCCGCCGACCCAACAGGCCATCGCCGTGCAGGTGCTCAAGGAGATTCGCGACCGGTTGGGCTTTCTGGTCAATGTGGGGCTGGACTACCTGACCCTCTCCCGGACCGCCACGACCTTGAGCGGCGGCGAGGCCCAGCGTATCCGCCTGGCGACGCAAGTGGGCAGCCAACTGGTGGGGGTGCTGTACATCCTGGACGAGCCCTCTATTGGACTGCACATGCGGGACAACCGACGGCTCATCGACACCCTCTCCCGGTTGCGGGATTTGGGCAATACGGTGCTGGTGGTGGAGCATGATCGGGAAACCATCGAGAGCGCCGACTGGGTGCTGGACCTGGGACCGGGCGCCGGGGAGGCGGGGGGCTACGTGGTGACCAAGGGGACCCCGCAGGCCATCATGGCCGACCCGGATTCGCTGACCGGACAATATCTGTCGGGCCGGCGGTCCATCCCCATCCCCAGCGAGCGTCGCCCGGCGCCGGACCAATTTTTCCGGCTGGAGGGGGCCAGCGGCAACAACCTGAAGCATATCACCGTCAATATCCCCCTGGGACGGTTTGTCTGCGTGACCGGGGTGAGCGGCTCGGGCAAATCGACCCTCATTAACGAAACGCTGTATCCCATCCTCAGCCGGGAGCTGTATGCGGGCAAGCAGAAGCCGCTCCCCTATGAGAGCACCGAGGGATTGCTCTACCTGGACAAGGTCATTAATATCGACCAGTCCCCCATCGGCCGCACGCCCCGGTCCAATCCCGCCACCTACACCGGCCTCTTTACGCCCATCCGCGACCTGTTCACCCAGCTCTCCGAGTCCAAGATCAGAGGCTACAAACCGGGGCGGTTCTCCTTCAACGTCAAGGGGGGGCGGTGCGAGGCGTGCCAGGGCGACGGCATCATCAAGATCGAAATGCACTTCCTGCCCGATGTCTACGTTCAATGCGAGGAGTGCAAGGGCCAGCGCTACAACCGGGAGACCCTGGAGGTGGCCTACAAGGGCCGCAACATTGCCCAGGTGCTGGACCTTTCCTGTGAGGAGGCGCTGGAATTCTTTGCCAACATCCCCCCCATCGCACGCAAGCTGCAGACGCTGTGCGAGGTGGGTCTGGGGTATATCCGGCTGGGCCAGCAGGCCACCACGCTCTCGGGCGGTGAAGCCCAGCGGGTGAAGCTGGCGTCCGAGCTCTCCAAGACGGGTACCGGCCGGACCATCTACCTGCTGGACGAGCCCACCACGGGTCTCCACTTCGCTGACGTGGAGATGCTGCTGAAGGTGCTCAATCGGTTGGTGGACAAGGGCAATACGGTGGTCATCATCGAACATAACATGGACGTGATCAAGACCGCGGACTGGATCGTGGACCTGGGCCCCGAGGGGGGCGATGAGGGCGGCGAGCTGGTGGTGGAAGGCTCGCCTGAGGAGGTGGCCGCAAATGAACGGTCGTATACGGGTGAGGTGCTCAGAGAAATTCTTGCTGGCGGACCGTCTCCGGCAGCGCCACGGAAGAAGTTGCCGGAACAAGTGTCCGCTGTGGTGGCAACCTGATGCTGGACCGATTCGCCGCCACCGCAGGGGCTTAGCCGCCGTGAGGCCACCTACACCGTACCCTCTGACCCAGTTAAAAGAAGAGTTTGGCTACTACGAGGTCATTAAAGACCTCATCGACCAATGCATCGACATCATGCTGAACCACCGCCAGAGCGGGCACCCGGGCGGCTCGCGGTCCAAGGTCCACTTGCTGGTAACCAACACCCTCTCGGGGGCCATGCGCTGGGATCTGCGCGATCCCGGCAAGCGCTTCGCGGACCGGTTTGTGCTGGTGGCCGGGCATACCGTGCCGCTGGTCTATGCCATGCTGGCCGTCTATAACGAAGCGCTGCGCATCAAGTACGAGCAGACCAACAGTCCGGAATACCTGGTGAAGGATTTTGATCGGCGCGCCCTGGTTTGGGAGGACTTGCTCGATCTTCGCCGCCGGGGGGGACTGCCGGGCCACGCCGAGATGGCGGGCAAGAGCCTGTTTCTAAAATTCAACACCGGACCCAGCGGCCACGGTTCACCACCCTCGGCGGGCATCGCGCTGGCCTACCAGATGGCGGGCGTGCCGGAGGTGCGGGTGTGGGCCTATGATGGGGAAGGTGGACTCACCACCGGGGCCAGCCACGAGACCCGCAACGCGGCCTATGGCCTGGGCCTGTCCAACCTCATTTACGTGGTGGACTGGAACGATTTCGGCATCGACGACCGGCCCTTCTCGTCGGTCATCCACGGCACCCCGCCCGACTGGTTCAAGCCCTACGGCTTCCACGCGGTGGGCACGGAGGAGGGCCAGGACTGGGAGCAGCTGGCCAAGATCTTTATCCTGCTGAACAGCCCAGCGGGGGAGGGCAAGCCCAAGATGCTCTGGTCGCGAAATCGGAAAGGGCGCGGCTACGGCGTCTACGACGCCAAGTCCCACGGCACACCCCACAAGGCCAACAGCGAGCTATTCTGGGAGGGCCGGAGAGAATTTGCCAACAAGTATGGCGTCACTTTTGAGAATTTTGGCGAGCCGGCCCCCACCGATGCCCGCCAGTTCCGGGAGGAGTCGGCCAGCCATTTCCGGCAGGTGTTTACGGTGCTGCGCAACGACCAGGAGCTGGTGGACTTTCTGGCCGGCCGCCTGGTGGCGCTGGGAGATTCGGTCCCGGAGGAACTGGAAGGTTTTGTGCCGGGGGCCAAATTCAGGCTGCCCAAAACGGTGCTGAGGAACGCGGAGGAGTATCCCCCGGAGCTTTTCGTTGAACCGGGGAGCCGGGCCCCCAACCGGGCGGCGCTGGCCAAGTTCGGGGCCTGGATCAACCAGCTCAGCCACGGGCGCAGTGGGGTGCCCATCTTTGTGGCCGCCTCCGCCGACCTGGCCGATTCCACCAATATTTCGGGCTTCGCCAAGAACTGGGGCGAGTTCGGCGGCTTCGGCTGGTATGATCGCCACAGCAACCACCAGGGCGCCCTTCTGCCTCAGGCCATCACCGAGTTTGCCAACGCCGGCATCATGGCCGGTCTGGCAACGGTGAATTTCTCGAAGACCCCCTACGAGGACTACCAGGGGTTTCTGGGCGCCTGCAGCACCTACGGCTCGTTTTCCTACCTGAAGTATGGCCCCATGCGGCTGTTCAGCCAGCTGGCGCAGGACGCGGAGTTGCGGGTGGGCCGCCTGCTATGGATCGCGGGACATTCAGGGCCGGAGACGGCTGAGGACAGCCGCACCCACTTCGGCATTTTTGCTCCCGGCGTGACGCAGCTCTTTCCGGAGGGCCACGTCATCAGCCTGCACCCCTGGGAACACAACGAAGTGACGCCGGCCCTGAGCGCGGCCCTGCTCAGCGACGCCCCCATTATTGCGTTGCACCTGACGCGGCCCGCCATCGAGATTCCCGACCGGGAGGCACTGGGCATGCCCTCGCACCTGGAGGCGGCCAGAGGGGCCTACGTGATCAAGGGGTTCGACCAGGGCAAGACCAAGGCGGGCACCCTTATTGTCAGAGGGACCAGCGCCACGAGCAGTGTGATTCAGCTGCTGCCCCGCATCGTTGAGGAAGGGCCCAACGTGAAGATCGTGGCCGCCATCAGCCACGGCCTGTTCCAGCTGCAGTCCCGCACCTACCGGGAGCAGGTGCTATCGGCCTGGGACTGGCAGAACAGCATGATCGTCTCCAACCAGGCTTACCAGCTGATGCAGCACTGGGTGAGCGACCGCCGCCTGAGGCGCTTCGCCCTGACCCCCGACTGGGACAACCGCTGGCGCACCGGCGGCACGGTGGAGGAGATCATCGCCGAGTCGCACCTGGACCCGGAGCGGGTGTGGGAGGGGATCCTGCGGTTCGCGGACCGGGAGGTGGAGTAGATTGACCGTCATCTGCGGCTGAAGTTTATTCCATTTGATCTAATTTGCCTTACGTGCTAGATTGGGGTTGAAACTCCGACCGGAAAGGGAATTTGCATGGACCTCGTGAAATCATTTATTGTCGATGATCAAGGGAAGATTGAGTCTGTTGTCCTGGACTACAGAGAGTTCAAGAAGATCGAAGCAATGATCCTAGACTTTGGTCTTGCAAAAGCGATGGATGAAGCCGTCGAGGATGAGGAAATGGACCTGGAAGAAGCCCGGCTGGAGATTCAGTTGAGCGAATGAAGGTCCGGTTCAAGCGGACGTTCCTCAAAGATATGGAGAGGCTACCCCCTGACGTTCGTCGGAAAGTAACGCACCTGGTTTTCGATGAAATCCCCCGGTTAGATCACATCCGCAACCTTAAATCGCTGAGAAAAATCAGTGGAGAAAAGGATTATTATCGCATCCGGCATGGCTCCTACCGCATTGGCCTTATGCGTCGCGGTGACGATCTGGTTTTTATGCGGATTCTACATCGCAGGGATATCTATCGGTACTTCCCATAATTTCCGCCGTATGGGCGCTCTTTTCTATTATGCGAACTACCTGTCCAGAAAGGTCGTCACGTTCTTGATCGTTGAGGTCTTTGGCGGTAACAATGACGATCGGGATGGCTTTCCCATCCTCTCGTTCGCGCAACTTGGTAAGCATCGTTAGGCCGTCCATGACGGGCATGCGGATATCGAGAATGATCAAATCGGGTTGATTCTCAATTGCCGACTCCAACCCTTGTTTCCCATCGTAAGCGGTGAGGAGATCGTAACCGAGTCCCACCTGGACCCGGAGCACATCTGGGAGGGGCTGGTGCGCTTTGCGGATAGGGTGGGGGAGTGGGCGTAACGAGTTTACACGGATCGGTACCCAACCGCAGAACAGGATTGGGAATCGAATGACTCTCAGTGGTTTGCCAAAGTACCAACTTCTAACCGATGAAGAGCCTGCGTTTCACCGGGACTTCAAGCTAGCTCTACCCGACGTTTGACTCAAAGAGCTCGTGACCGTGCGCGAAGCAACCACACTGAATTATCTGAAAGGTCAGCCCTGTGTTTATATCTGGATAATGGTACTCCATAACAGACTATACAAGATTTATGTTGGAAGGACCAAAGACCTGCCGAGGCTGTTGACGGAATATAGAAATAAGTTCCAGTTACACTCACCCAATGACTATAAGATGCATTTCTTTTAATACTTCATCCTGAAATGCGAACCTCGAGCGAGATTTGACGTGTACTTCTGCCCTTCCAGCACGGAGACGGATGCAAAAAATAAGGAACGTGAATGTATTGATGCGTATGAACCGCTAATAAACCAGAAATCTCGGACTAGTTCACAGGCAAGGCGCAACGTGAAGCAGGCGTTGAGACACTATAATGAGGGTACCTTTCAATATAAGCTAGGCAACGCACCCTAACGAGCTGCTGCCCCCTTACTTCACCTTTTTCAATATTTTCTGCACCGCCTTCTGCTCCAACAGCCCACTGGCCGGCATGCGCGGCAGCAGCGTTCGCCAGTTTTCGTCCTGCCGGAACACCGTCTTGAACAGGGGGTACGACTCTTTCAGGCGCCCCATATTGGCCAGCGCCACGGCGTGCCAGAACTTCATCTCCAGGTTCTCGGGGAACATGGCCTCGGCGGCGGCGTATTCCCGCAGGGCGCCCTCGTCGTCCTTATGTTCCACGGCCAGGTCGCCGGCGTTCATGTGCTCGTAGGCCTGATGCACCCGGATGAGGCGGCGCAGCTCCACCAGAGGGTCGGGATGATCCTCCACCCGCAGCTCCAGCTCCACCCCCTGCCAGGACTGCTCCTGTCGCTCGCCTGCCACGATGAGCATGGCAGCCGACTGCCGGCCCCGAATGTCCCCGCCCGCGGCCTCAGCCGCTTCCAGGGCGGCCAGCATGCGCATGGCCAGGCCCCCTTCGGCGGCCCGGAAGGCCTTGTCCATGGCCGGCCAGACTTCCGCGCTGAGCATGAGGTTGGCCTGCACGGAGAAGTTCTCCCCCACGATATTCCCGGCGGCCTGAATGCACATGTCGCCGGTGTGGGCGGCCACGTTACCGGCAGCGTCGATCATGGCCACCTGGCGCACGGCCCGGCCCTCATCGGCGGCTACGAGCTGGGCCAGGGCGTCCGGTGCGGTGGTGCCCGCGGTCATGAGGCGCAAACCGTCGGGGCCGTAGTCCACCAGGACGAATGACTGCGTCGCCACGGCTCCCACGCCGGCCCGTGCCCAGGTGACCAGCGAGCCCACGGAAAACCAGTGCGACTGCACGGCGACCCCCAGCTGACCGGTGGCCGGGTCACGGGCCACGATGGAGTAGGTGGCCACGGGCCGCGATCGCGAGGGTCCGCTAGCTGAGGCCTGGCCCGAGCTGCCCATTAACAGTATCGCTGCGACGGCGTGGATCCACGTATGTCTGGTCATGATGCCCCTCCTTGAGATGGCCGTTGGCGTCGGTCTGGAAGTTAAGGTCGCCAGCGTCGGCCGGGGGGCCCAATGCGGCGCTGCCCGGCGGGAGCTGTGCGCGCCTGTAAGCAGGCCGCAAGGCCCGACGGTCAGGCTTTCGTTTGATGTCACTTTGGCCCGTGTCTAACTTCCCCCGCTATGGCCCTGGAAAACGGTTATCGGGAGCTTACCGACGGGCGGCGGCAGGTGCGGTTTGCCCTGTATGTCACCATAGGTGTCATTGTCTTTGGCGAATTGATGGGGGCCCTCATCGTCCGGGCCCTGGGTGACCCTGCCGATGCCGACCTCAATCTGCCCCGTTGGGCGTTGCTGCTCAGTACGCTGCTCTTTCTTGTGCCGTTGGTGCTGGTGCTTCGTCGGCGGGCCATGCCGCTGGCGTCCACCCTCCGAATTCGGGCCGTAGCCCCGGTCGTCCTGCGGGATGCCCTCTTCATAGGCCTGGGCATTTCAGTGCTCATCGACGAGTTGGACCGGCTGCTGGCGTCCATTATCCCCATGCCCGCTGCCATTGCGGAAGGGATGAATTTTCTCGCCTTCAGTACGTCCACCGAAGCGCTGCTGGTCATAGGCGGCGCGGTGTTGGTGGCGCCCCTGCTGGAGGAGCTGGTCTTCCGGGGTTTCCTCCAGGGCCAGCTGGAGGCGGGCTACCGCGACGCCACCAAGGCGGTGCTCATATCGGCGGTTGTCTTCATGCTGCTGCACCTCAATCCTTGGTGGGCTTTGCAGATTTACCTGTTGGGGGTCGTGCTGGGATACCTGGCCTGGCGGACCGGCAGCATCTGGCCCCCCTTCCTGGTGCACGCCACCAATAACGGGTTGGCTACCTGGTTTGCCAATAGATCGGAAACTGGAGCTGACTGGTACACGCTGGGAGGGCATGTGGCACCACAATGGCTGCTGGTGGCGGCAATTTTGGCTTATGCGGGCTTCCGCTCCCTGAACAGTCAGGGCAGACTGGTCACGGTGGGTGAGAGCTGATGGCCCATCTGCTCAAGGCCGACACCATCCTGGAGCTGTTCGGCAGTACCCCCATGCTGCGCATCAACAAGCTGGCCGACCCCAACGGCGCGGCCCTGTGGGCCAAGGTGGAGTATCTCAGCCCCGGGGGCAGCGTCAAGGACCGCATTGCCCTGACCATCATCAACAACTACGAGCAGGAGGGCCGCCTCCTGCCCGGCGGCGTGGTGGTGGAGGCCACCAGCGGCAACACGGGCATGGCTCTGGCCCTGGTGTGTGCCGTGCGGGATTACGGCGCCATCTTTGTCATGCCCGACAAGGTCAGCGACGAAAAGCGCCGACTGCTCAGGGCCATGGGGGCGGAAGTGATCATCTGTCCCACCGCAGTGGAGCCCGACGATCCCCGCTCGTACTACTCGGTGGCGCGGCGACTGGCCCAAGAAACACCCGGCGCGGTGCTGGCCGATCAATACGAGAACCTCGCCAACACCCAGACCCATTACGACACCACCGGGCCGGAAATCTGGGAGCAGATGGACGGCAAAATCGATGCCTTCGTCGCCTCCATGGGGACGGGTGGGACCATCACAGGCGTGGGCCGCTACCTGAAGGAACGCAACCCCGAAATCAAGATCTGGGCCGCCGACCCTTACGGCAGCATTCTGAAGGCCTACAAGGAGACGCGGAAAATCTCGCCTGGGCACCCCTACCTGGTGGAGGGTATCGGCGAGGACATCATTCCCGGCAATCTGGACATCGACCTGGTGGATGAGATCGTCAACGTGGACGACGAGGACTCGTTCTACACCTCGCGCCAGATGGCCCGCAAAGAGGGCATATTCGCCGGCGGCTCGGCGGGTACCATCGTTAAGGTAGCGGTGGACGTGGCCGCGGGCATGCGCCCCGACCAGGTGGTGGTCACCCTCATTCCCGACACGGGGTCGCGCTATCTGTCCAAGCACTACTCCGACGAATGGATGCAGGACAAGGGCATGCTGAGCCGTGAGCGGGTATCCCTGCGCCGGCTGCGCCAGATGAAGGGCCAGGAACTGCCCCCGATTGTAAGCGTGGGACCCCGCATGGCCGTGCGCGAGGCACTGGCACTGATGACCAAACATAACGTGTCCCAACTGCCTGTCCTGGATGGCCCGGCCAATCTCGGCAGCGTACGGGAGAGCAGCCTGCTGGCCGCTGCCCTGGAGGACATGGCGGGGCTTGACAGCGCGGTTGAGGAGGTCATGGAGCAGGCCTTCCCGGCGGTGGAGGAATCGGCCAGCGTGGCCCATTCCATCCAACTGCTGCTCAAACATCAGGCGGTGATCCTCACCAAAGACAGCCGCCCGGTGGGACTTATCACCCGCCACGACGTCATCAACTTCGCGGACGGAAAATGAAGCTGGAATTCATCGGTAACGAAGGGCTGGTGCTGCTGGACACGGTTCGGCGGCTCTACCGGCGGAAGGCGCGTTCGGCGTTGAGCAAAGTGCTGAACAAGATTCACCCCGCCGAGCTGGCCTGGATGTTCCGCCACCTTACGGCCCGGGAGCGCCGGGAGATTTTTGACCTGATCCGGGAGCCGGAACGGGTCGGCGAGATCCTGAGCGAGCTGGACGAGAGCATCGGCCTGGAGCTCATCGCCGCCCTTGAGCCCCAGCGTATTATGGAAGTGACCGCTGCCATGTCCACCGATGACCAGGCCGACCTGCTGGAGGCGTTGCCCGACGAGCTCCGTGAGCAGGTGATGGCCCTGATGAAAACGGAGGACGCGGAGGGCATTGAGGAGCTCCTGCAGTACGAGGCCGACTCGGCCGGTGGCATCATGTCGCCCGATTTCCTGGCCATGTCGGACGACCTCAAGGTGAGCGAGGCGATTCGGAAGGTACAGCAACTCAGCGAAGAGGCGGAGATGGCCTTTTACATCTACGTTGTGGATGCAGAGGGCAAGCTCCAGGGCATTCTATCGCTCCGGCAGCTGCTGATGAATGCCGCCAGTAAATCGCTGTCCAGTATCATGGAACGTGACGTGGTGGCGGTCAGCCCCGGGACAGACCAGGAGGAGGTGGCCCACATCGTCTCGCGCTACAACATCATGGCGGTGCCGGTGGTGGACCATGACGGGACCATGCTGGGCATCGTCACGGTGGACGATATCCTCGACGTGGTGCGGGAGGAGGCCACGGAAGACTTCCTGCAGATGGTCGGTGCGGGCAAGGATCGTGAGATCCTGCTGAAGCCGGTCCTCCAGAATGCTCTTGCCCGTCTGCCGTGGTTACTGGCCAGCTGGGTGGGCGGGGTGCTGGCCATGTCGGTCATCGTCAGCTTTCAGGATGAACTGTCCAGGATGATCGTACTGGCGGGCTTCATTCCGGTCATTATCGGCATGGGGGGCAATATCGGCACCCAGAGCAGTACCATCACCATCCGTGGACTGGCCACTGGACGGGTCAATGTCACCCGGGTCTGGAGCTTCATCAGCAAGCAGCTCCGGGTGGGTCTCATCTTGGGGGTGTTCTTCGGGCTACTGCTGGGCCTGCTGGCCTGGCTGTTCTACGGAACTCTGGGCCTGGGGATCGTGGTGGCCCTCGCCATCTGCGCCTCCATGCTTATTTCAACCAGTCTGGGTACGGTGGTGCCCATCATACTGCGACGGCTCGATGTGGACCCGGCGGTGGCTACCGGGCCCTTTGTGACCACAACCACGGATGTGCTTGGTGTGTTGATCTATTTTCTTCTGGCCATTAGCATTCTTAATCCGTAAGCGCATTGTCCCTCCTTAGTCTGGCACTGATAGTCTTCAAGGGCTGCCTGGTGGTCTATGTGCTGGCGTTGGGTTGGTTTATCCTGGGACAGCTCCGTCCAGAGCCGCCCCGCAGCCGGGCACAGCCCTCCGTCTCGGTCATCGTGGCTGCCCGGAACTGGACCCGCAGCTTAGGGCCGCTGCTGGAACAATTGCAAAACCAGGACTATCCCCCTGCCCAGCTGGAGTGCGTCGTCGTTGATGACGGGCTGTCAGCGGCCTCTCTGGCCCGGGTGCAGGAGGCTGTGGGCACGGCTCAGAATTTCAAGGTGGTGAACTCCTCCGTGGGGGGTGAGGAACTGGCCCACAAGAAGCGCGCCCTGGACGCCGGCATCCGGTCCAGCGCGGGCGAGATACTACTGTTTACCGACGCCGATTGCCAGGTGGGTCCGGGCTGGGTCTCCAGCCTGGTGGGCTATTTTACCCCCGCAACCGACTATGTGGTAGGCTGGTCCCGGGTGGCTGGCCGCGGCGGGGCAGCCTGGGCTGCTGAGCCTGAGGCGGCCGAGCGGCCCCTCACTGTATTTGAGCAGGTGGACTTTACCATGCTCATGCTGGCGGGCCGGGGCGCCACGCTGATGGGCACCGCCTGGGCCAGCAGCGGCCAGAACCAGGCCTACCGACGCAGGCTCTTCAAGTCGGTGGGCGGCTTTCACGATCTGGCTCACCGCCTCGGAGGTGACGACGCTCTGTTTCTGCAGCTGGTCCGGCGCAAAGCCGGCGCCCGGGTCACGTTTGCATCTGATCCCAACAGTTGGGTGGTGACCGGGCCGGCTCAATCGCTGCGTCTTTTTCTGGCCCAACGGATTCGGTGGGCCGGTGAAGCCGTAGGTATTGTGCGCGTCAATCCCGCCTTCCTGGTCATTCCCCTTGCCACCCTGGGGGTCAATCTTCTGATCATCGTCCTGGCGGTGGCGGCACTGACCCGTGCTGGCGCGGTGCTGCCCACGCTCATTCCCGCTGTCCTGCTGAAAGCGGCTGCCGAAGCACTCTTGCTCACCATCGGATCGAGAAAATTGCCTTTGGGCGACTTGCGGCGCCACTTCCCATTCTGGTTCCTGCTGCATATCCCTTATCTGTCAGTCGTGGGACTGGCTTCGCTATGGGGTAACCGTCTCCCCTGGGTCAGATCCGGGGTGGAGGAAGTTTAGCATGCCGTGCACGGCGCATGGCTTTACACACAGCGGCCGGGCTCATGTTGCGCCGGGCATGACGCCTGACGCCCGCTGGGCCGTGAAGCTGATCTGTGCGCTACTGCTGGGAGGCATGGCGGTGGGATCAGGCCGGCTCCAGGCAGCAGATAGTCTGTCGTACACGGTGTCCTGGCTGGGCATCCCCGTCGTGGAGGTTACGGTCGCTAAGGTGGAAAACGCAGCGGGGTTCCAGCAGGAATACCGCGCCCGCACCCGGCGCTGGTTCGACCCCATCTATGCGGTGGACAATCGCTACCGCATCTGGCTCGACGCCAACTCCGGCTATCCTCAGCGCTACGAGAAGGAGGTCCGTGAGCGCCGGCACAGCAATCATTCTTGGGTTCAGTACGAGCTGGCCGCTCGACGGATATCCTATGCCAGCGGAGAGCAACGCCCCTGGCCGGAGCCCACCCATAATCTTTTCAGCGCACTGGTCTGGATTGAGCGGCACCCGTGGAAGGTGGCTGAGACGCGGCGGCTGCTGGTGGAAGTGGAGGGGGTCATCTGGGCGCTGGCGGCGCACTGTACCGAGCAGCTGTCTGCTGCCCGCAAGGGTGGACCGCTGTTCATAGTGGAGGCGCGCTTCGAAGGGCAGGTTGCAGGCTCTCCGGTGCTGGCGGAATCCGATATTGTCGCGCGGTTGCTGCCTGGGGAAGGGCACGAAATCAGGCTGGGCATTGACCCTGTAGCACGGAGATACAATTGGATTGAGTTCGGATCACCCCCCTTCCTGGTGCGGGCAAAATTGAATCTTGCTCCGCTGCGTCCATAACGTAGCTTCACAGTTGAGACTGAACCTCATGTGGTCAGAAATTCAAGCCTTTTTCCGCAAGTACTGGCGTGCCATGGCCATCGTGGGCGGCATTACCGCCGCTGTGTTAACCGGGGTTTACCTGCAGGTTGACGCCAAGCTGTTAGCCCTGTTTGCGCTTATAGCGGGCATTGTAACCAACGGTTTTGTTGCGCTGGGCGCCCTCGTTGCGGTGGTTCCGGTGGTTGGGCCGCTCATCGTCAAACTTTTCTCAATCCCGATTTTTTACATGCTGAATTCGGTGGGCTACCTGGTATCGACCGTGGCCATGAAGAAGGGCTATCGACTGGGAGCCCTAAACCGTAGAATGCTGACGGTCATCCTGCTGACTGGCGTTGTCATCGGCTACATCCTCGGCAATCTTATTCCCCTGCACTGAATTCCTGCAGGGGGCAATTTGAACCCGCTGGGGGCAGGCCCGGATGCTTCGTGAGCGACACATTCCCGGGGGCGAGGACCTATGTTCAACCGAGTCTGAGCCGGCAAACTGCGGGAATGACTTGCTTGTTTTTGCACCCTGCCGTAGCTTTGTGCGAGCGCTAAGTGAGGAGTCCACTGCTTTGGCAGCTGGTGCTATTGTCTGAGCGCAAATGAGATGTCACCGTTGTTTGTGTCTGTGTCGGAACAGTTCTTTACTCTGCCCCCCGATGAAATAGCGAAAACCTGTCTACCCATGTGCGGATTTGGCGAGGGGAACTGAGTAGTGGGGCTACTTGAACGGACGGGTGACATAACAGCCGGGATAGGTTTGAAGTTGATGCTAAGCGGGTATAACATGAACGTGATAGAGAGCTCAAAATCGATGTGTCGCAGCTCACTATTTTGCACCCATTTTAAACTATGTGTCGCAGCTCACGGACTTCGATGAGGGATTGCCCGTATACTGTCCGCGCACCGGGCAGTTCGCAGGCCTGGATGCCGAATTTGACTCCAATGCACGATATTCGTTGGGAGGAATAAACGATGAAAAAGCAGGCTGTCTGGTTCTTGCTTCCGCTGATTGCGGTCACCGCCCTGGTGGCCGGCGCAGCGGCCAAAGAAACTGAAAAAACCGGGCTGAGTCCCGCAATTGTGGCGCCGGTCGATGCCTCCATGGCTGAAAGCTATGCCACCACCATCAGGGCAACCCGCAACGCGCTGAGCTGGCGCTCGATTATTCGTAGCGCTACTAGGGATATTCGCCGGACCACCGGCGACAGGGCTCAGAGCACGAAACCGGTTTTGACGCGGCAGAAGGCCAAGCGTGTCCAGGCCCAGCAGCGCTTCCGCCCGCGCGTGCAGTCTCCCGTGGAGCGGCTCGAGAGCCGTCTCAGCGCAAGGCCCCAGCGGCAGCTGTCGCTGCTGAAAAGCAGCGCGTTCGTCGTCACCATCCCCATCGTAGTTACCGATCTTGACGGCACGTCCATCACCAGCTTCCAGGCCGGCGATTCCATCGTGATTTCCATCACCTATGCCGATTCGGTCTGGATCGAGCTGTTTGTGGATGAGGGCGACGGCACCTTTGACGCCGCCACCGACCTGCTCTTCAATCCCGGCGATGACGGGCGCGATGACGACGGCCCCATCATCATCAAGGACGGTGACGCTGATGATGAGGACGGTACCCCTGGCGTCTGGCAGATTACCATTGATACCGGTGAAGAGGGTGACGAGATATTCGCCATTCAGGGCGCGACGATCTACATCAGTCTGGCCAACAGTGCCGGCCCCGCTCCCACCGACATCGGTCTGGCCACCCTGGATGTGCTGGCACCCACCTCCACTACCAGCCTTGCCGGCACCGTTACCCTGCTCGCTGGTACCCCCGTGGAGAATGTGATCCTGGCGGCCTTTCCCCTTAGCACCTTTGAAGGTGGCGGTGACGGTGACTTCGAAACGCTGTTCCTGACCCTGTCGGATATCAACGGCGCGTACGAGCTGTTTATTCCGGACGATGAGGCCAACCAGGAATTCGGCCTCGTGGCCGTCGACTTCTGGCAGCTTTACCGGGGCATGTTCCCCGTGCCCGAATTCATCGAAACCTACGTGGGCGTCGGCGATGCCCTGAGCCCCTTGAATTTCGTTTACGAGACTACCACCGCCACCATCAGTGGTACCCTCACCGATGAAAGCGGGACCGGCATCGCTGGCATACGCATTTTCGGCGAACCGGACGGACCGACCAGCGTAATCGATACCACCGATGGCAGCGGGATGTACTCCTTACCTGTCATCGGGGGCCACTGGCATGTGCGTCCCAGCGGCCGTGACCTTATCGATAAAGGCTACATGGTGCCCTATCGAGGCGACGAGGGTATCGATATCTTTGACGGCGATGCTGTCGTCCATGACATCCTCACTTACGTTG
>JADFSS010000041.1 GCA_022560655.1 Candidatus Neomarinimicrobiota bacterium | reverse complement strand
CGATGGGCTGTATCGGTTCGGTGGGGCTGGCGCTGGCTTTGGAGCAGCCCAACCGCCAGGTGGTGGTGCTGGACGGCGACGGCGCCCTGCTGATGAAGCTGGGCACTTTGGCCACCATCGGGCTCTACCAACCGGGCAACCTGGTGCACATCGTCTTTGACAACGGGCAGTACGAGTCTACCGGCGGCCAGCCCACCGCTGCCCGGGCCGTGGACTTTGCCGGGCTGGCGATAAACTCGGGCTACAGGAAAGCCACGTCAGTGGCCTCGCTGGCGGAATTCGCGGGCTTCCTGAGTACGGCCCGGACCGAGCCCGGACCGCTGCTGTGCCACGTGCGCGTGCAGCCGGGCACGCAACCCGGCCTCGCCCGCCCGACGGAATCCCCGGAGGCGTTGCGCGACGAGTTGCAGGCCTTGATTGCCTCGTGATCGCGCCCCGCTGAAAGCCGGGCGCGGGCGAACCTGAACGACGGTGGCAGCGCGAACCTATCACAACCCCGTTGAGGTGCTTGCCAGCGACGACTGGCTGGGGAGCTGCCGGGAACAGTTGGAGCGCCTGGCCGTGCGCACGCCCCTGGTGGTGACCTCGCCGGGCGGACGCCTGCGGTGGCACGTGGACGCACACTTCCCCGCCGGGCAAATCTATGACCAGGTGGCGCCTAACCCGACCCTGGTGAGCTGCCAGCAGGCGGCGGTCTTCGCCCTGGAGGGGAACTTTGACGGCGTGGTGGCGCTGGGCGGAGGCTCGGTGATGGACACGGCGAAGTGCATGCTGGCCGCCCTGGGGACCGGCAACGGGCAGGTGGCCGAGCTGCTGGAGCTGGAGGCCCCCTATCCCCACCGGTTGCCGGCGGTGTTCATTCCCACCACCCACGGCACAGCCAGCGAGGTGACCATGTGGGGCACGGTATGGGATTTTGAGACGCAGCGCAAATACTCCCTCAGCCACCCCGACCTCTATCCCGACGCCGCCATTCTGGACCCCCGGCTGACGCTAAACCTGCCGCTGGACGTGTCCATGACGACGACGCTGGACGCGCTGAGCCACAGTTTTGAGTCCATCTGGAACAGACATGCCCTGCCCGAGTCCACGGACCACGCCATCAAGGCCATCACCGCGATTCTCAGCTACGCCCCTGCGCTGAAGGAGCGGCCGGGCGACCTTGATGTGCGGCGCCACCTGCTGGCGGCGGCCACCACGGCGGGACTGGCCTTCTCCAACACCCTCACGGCCGCGGCCCACGCCATCAGCTACCCCCTCACCATGCGCTTTGGCGTGCCCCACGGCATCGCCTCATCGCTGGCCCTGCTGCCCCTGCTGGCCATCAACGGCCCTACCATCGCTCCCGCACTGGAGCGGCTCTATGAGACGCTGAACCTGTCCGGGATGGAAGAACTGCGGGAGCGCATCGGGGAGTTGCCTGAGGGCGTGCTGGCCTACCACCTGCGGGACTGGGGCGTGCGCCGGAACCAGCTGGACGGCCTGACGGAGCAGTGCTTTACGGGCCGCATGGACAACAACGTCGTGGACCTCACCCGGGAGCAGGTGCGGGGCATCCTGGAGGAGCTTTTCTAGCCGTGCAGGCGATCATTGTGGCGGCGGGGACGGGCCGCCGGCTGAGGCCGCTGACCGATGACCGGCCCAAGGCGCTGCTGGAGCTGCAAGGCCGTTCGCTCATCAGGCGCAGCGTGGAACAACTGCTGGGAGTCGGGGTGCAGGCTATTGCCGTGGTGGTGGGCTACCTCAAGGAGCAGATGGTGGAGCACCTGGAGGGACTGCCCGTCACATACTTCGAGAACCCGGACTACGAGCACACCAACAACATGGCCAGCCTGTGGCACGCCAGCAGTTTCGTCAGGGAGACGTGCCTCTACCTGCACAGCGACCTCATTTTCGATGATCGGCTCCTGCGGCAACTGGCGGAGAGCAGCCTGCCCGACGCCCTGCTGGTGGAGGAGAAGGTGTGCGACGCCGAGGACATGAAGGTGGCGGTGCGCAACGGGCGCCTGGTGGCAGCCAGCAAGGAGCTTCCGGCGGCCGAGACGTTTGGGGAGTGGACCGGGATGGCAAAATTCTCCCGGCCGTATTGGGACGCGCTCATGGCGCAGATCGAGACGCTGCTGGCGCAGGGCCAGCGGCAGGCGTACGATACGCTGGCCTTCACCGAACTGGCGCGCCAGGGCCGGGCCGTGGGGATTGAGTCCTTCACCGGCTGGCCCTGGGCCGAGATCGACACGCCGGCCGATCTGGAAGCGGCCCGCAGGCTGTTTCCGGCGGCGCCTGACGCTGGCGGCTAGGCCGGTGGCAACCGGCTTCGCAGGTAGCGCAACGGACCCAGCAGCAGATAATAGAGCAGCTGGTAAAGCAGGATCGTGGGCCAGTGCCACGGGCGGGCGTAGCGGCGGTAGTAGAGCAGGCTGCTACGCAGTTTGAGGGCCGCCTTGCGCAGCGAGGCCTCACCGCCGATGCTGCTGGAGACGTGGTGCCACAGGGTGCCCGCGGGCAGGTAGATGATACCCGCGCCCAAACGTCGTGCCCGGGTGCAGAGGTCCACATCTTCCATGTACATGGGGTAGGCGGTGTCGAAGCCGCCCAGGGTACGGGCCAGCTGCGCCCGGATGAGCAGGCAGGCGCCGGTGACATAGTCGGTGGGGCCCGGCAAGTCGTACTGGCCGTGGTCGCGGGTGCGGATGCCGCGGTGGCGGATGCGGCCCAGGGGCATAGCCACCTCGCCGCCGGCGTACCAGATGCGGCGCTGCTGCCCGCCATAGTATATTTTTGGGCCGAAGATTCCTCCCTGGGGAAACGCCGCCGCGCCGGCCACCAGGGCCGACACCAGGTCCGGCGCCACTTCGGTGTCATTGTTCAGGAACATGATCCAGTCGGGACCGGCTTTCAGCGCCAGCTCCAGCCCGGCGTTGTTGCCCCGGGCAAAGCCACTATTTTCCGGCAGCGCCAGCCGCTGGACCCGGGGATAGGCGGCTTCGACGGCCTCCAGCGATCCGTCCCGGGAGCCGTTGTCCACCACCAGGAGGGTGACATTCTCGTACTGCAATCTGTCGAGAGAGCGCAGGCATTGGAGGGTCAGGTCCCGCCGGTTCCAGTTCAGGACGATGATCGTGACGAGCGGCGGGCTCATGCCAGGAAATGCTCCAGCCGGGCGATGAAACGCTCCCAGGTGAAGGCCTCCCGCGCCGAAGCCACGGCGCCGCGCAGTTTGGCGAAGCCGGCGGGCAGGTTTTTGGCCAGAACGTCGGCCAGGGCAGCGCCATCGGCGGGTGGGACGACGAAGCCGGTCCGGCCGGGCTGGACCACCTCGGCCAGCCCGCCCACGGCGGTGACCACCACCGGGCGCTGGAACTGGTAGGCCAGCTGGACGACACCGCTCTGGGTGGCGGAAAGATAGGGCAACACCACCACATCGGCGGCGGAGAAATAGGTGGCGACCTCCCTATCGGGGATAAAACGATTTTCCAGTACGACGCTGTGGGTCAAACCGTGACGGGCAACGGCACGGGCGGCTTCCTGATAGCCCTGGTAGAACTCCCCCGCCACCCGCAGGTGAAAGCGCACCCCCCGTTGCTGCAACAGGCGGGCCGCTTCCAGCAGGTGCGCCAGCCCCTTGTAGGGACGCACCAGACCGAAGAAAAGGATCATGGGCGTGCCGGAATCCAGGCCGAGCCTGGCCTTGGCCTCGGCCTGCGGCGGCCCGTCACCGTAGCCGGGATAGGTGGGGTGAAAGAGCGTGGCGGCGGGCGTGGAGACGGCCAGGCGCTGTAGCTGGCGGCGGCCGTCGTCGGAGAGGACCACCAGGCCGTCGGCGGCCCCGAAGAAGCGCCGCTTCAGCCAGCGCAACCCGGGCTGACTCTCGTGCTCCTCCACGTTGTGGCACAGGATCACCGCGCGACCGTGGGGCCGCAGCAGAGCCAGCATCCGCCAGTAGGCGGGGATGAAGTAGGGCATCCAGTAGGCGAAGATGGAGACGTCCGGCCGGAAGTCCCGGATGCGACGGGCGGCGCGGTCCCAGCTGGCGGGCAGGAGCGAGTCCAGCAGGGTATCGGCGGGAGCCGGCAGGGGCACCGTGGCCGTGGTAAGGGTCTGGCTTTGGCCGGGAAAAAAGAAGGGCGGATAGAGGCGGCGGAAGTTTACCGCGTACAGCTCGTGGCGGGCCAGCAGGTGGGTGCCCAGCAGGTGGCTAAATGCGGCAATGCCTCCGCGATAGGGAGGCAAGGGCGATACCAGGGCGATTCGCATGGCGGGGCTAGGGCCGCGGGGGATACTCCTCCCTGATCAGCCGCTGATCCTGCGTCCGCCGCTGAACGAAGAACTCCGCCAGGAGCCCCAGGGAGAAGAGTTGGATGCCCACGATGATGGCGAGTATCCCCAGGAAGAGGAGGGGTCGGTTGCCGATGGGGATGCCACCCAACCAGTTGACGGTGAGATAGAGGGAGATGCCCAGGCCGGCAGCCATGAGGAGCATCCCCCCCAGGCCGAAGAAATGCAGCGGGCGCTGGAAATAGCGCCCCAGGAAGAGGACCGTAAACAGGTCCAGGAGGCCGTGGAAGTAGCGGGCCAGACCGTACTTGGTTTTGCCGTGCAGGCGGGGCCGATGCCGGACAATCTTTTCGGTGACGCGGAAGCCCTTGTACTTGGCCAGGGCGGGAATGTAGCGGTGCAGACCGCCATAGATCTGGATGGTTTTGACGACCTCGGCGCGGTAGACTTTCAGGCCGCAGTTGGAGTCGTGGATGGGGACGCCGGTGACCAGCCGGACGGTGAAGTTAAAGAGCCGGGACGGCAATCGTTTGCCCAGTGGGTCGTGGCGGACCTTTTTCCAGCCGGCCACCAGATCCCAGCCCTCGTCCAGCAGCGCCACCATGGCCGGGATTTCCGCCGGGTCGTCCTGAAGGTCTGAATCGAGGGTGACCACCACGTCACCGGAGGCGGCCTGAAAGCCCGCTGCAAGGGCCGCCGCTTTGCCGTTGTTGCGGAAGAACGTGATGACCCGGGTGCGTGAGTCCTCGTCGGCGAGTTCCCGTAGCACGGCACCCGATCCGTCCGTGCTGCCGTCGTCGATGTAGAGGATCTCGTGCCGGCCCTCGGCGGGCAGGGCGGCGGCGATTTCCTGGTGCAGTTGGCGCAGGGAGCCGACTTCATCGTAGACCGGCACCACGGCGGAGATGTTCATCGCCCGAGAAACGGCGGTTGCCTCACTCCGCGGGTGCGCGCACCAAGGAAGGAGTCCGCCGCTGGCGAATCTGCTCGGCGCGGACGAGATAGGTCTCGGCTTCGGCAGGCTTGCCGAGCCGGGTGTAAACCTCAGCCAAGTGCTCCAGCACGACGGGGTTTTCGGGGTTGATCTCCAGGCTGCGGGTAATGTACTTGCGGGCGGTGCGATACCTCTTCTGATGATACCTGATCCAGCCGTAGGTATCCAGGAAGGCCGAGTTATCCGGCTGCAGCTTCAGCGACGCCCGTGACAGTTTACGGGCGGCGGCCAGTTGCCTGCGGGAAACCGGGGCGCGGTCGGCCAGGCTGTAAGCATAGTTATTCATGGCCACGGCGTCGTCGTCCTCCGCCTGGATGACGATTTCGTACAGGGAATCGGACGAACTGTAACGACCCAGACCGGACCACGCGGTGGCCAGCAGATGCTGAATGTGGTGGGCTCCTGGCTGCAGCTCCAGGGCGGCCAGCAGTTGCTTTTCCGCCTCGCCATAGCGCTCAACGCCCACATACATGCTGCCCAGGCGGTAGCTGATGTTGGCGTTGCCGGGGAAGCGCGTGCGGGCCTCCGTGAGAACCTCGATGGCCTGCTCCATGTTGCGCTGGGCGCTGTGAGCGCTGGCCAGCCGAAGATAGCCTGCGGCGCTATCGGGATAAACGGCGGTCATGATCGAGGCAACGGTTGCGAGGCGCTGAAAAGCGCCCTGGCGCTCAGCGACGTGGCCGGCCAAATTGAGGACATCCCACTGCCGCTGTCCCTGCTCGATGAGCGAATCGAGCACCGCCTGGGCGCGAGACAGGTTGCCCTGCTGTACGTTCAGCCAGCCCAGCTGCAGTGTAGTGGCCAGCGTGGAGCCGCCCGACCGTTCCAGAAATTCGTAGGCCTCAAGGGCCTCATCGACCCTCCGGGTGCGAACACAAAGCTCGGCGTAGGCACGGGTGATGCGGTGATCGTCCTTTCGGAGGCGGTACAACCGCCGGTAGGCCTGGTAGGCGCGCTCGTCATCCCCCACGGAAAGGGCGAGCTCCCCGGCCCGGGGCAGCACCTGCTCCTGCCCTGGATTGCGGTCATAGATGCGGAGATAGGTGTCCACCGCGCCGCTGAAGTCCTTCTGCCGCAGATGGAGGCTGGCCTTGCGGAAGAGGGGCTCCAGAGCTCCGGGGTCCAATTGCTCCCAGCGGTCCAGATGAGCCAGGGCCTCGGCGGTCTGGTCCCGGGCGGCGGCGTTACGGGCGAGGAAATCGTAGACGTGGGGGTCATCGGGCTGGACCCGGCGGGCGTTCTCGGCAGCCGCCTGGGCCTCCGCCAGGAGGTTCTGGCGCATGAGCACCTCGGCCAGCGCGAGGTAGATGGTTGCGGAGGTATGGTCGTAGCGCAAGGCCCGCCGGAAGGCGGCAGCGGCGGCCGCGTTGTCGCCCTGCAGCATGGCGAAATCGCCGTCCAGATAGTGGGACAGGGCCCGGCTATCGTATTCCTGCCGGTCCGGCTGCGCCTCCTGGCCGGAGACGACCGCCAGCAGCAGCAAGGCAGAGAGCCACAATCCGGCGCGGCGCGTGGGAAGGCGTGCCATAGTGTGAATCAATTTAGAAGCAACCCCGTCGAGAAACAATACAATCCTCGGTTCAGGTGCGGCGTGGGACCGGCCCCCGTTCCCTGCACAGCGGAATGCCAGCAGCGGGGCGCAACCGTTCAATGCCGGTCGCAACGCAAGCGTTCCCGCAACATGGGCCGACGACACCGCGGCACGAGAGTGTCCAGCTGTCCCGAGGGACACCTTAAATACGACCTCGAACCAACCGTAGGAGTGACGGGTTCATGAGCGACACAATTAAGAGCGTTATCACTTGCCACCTGGACGGCGGGATTGAGACCATCAGCGAGGGGTCGGAGGCCCTGTTCGGCTACACAGCTGAGCAGCTCATCGGCAAGGAACGGGTGAGTCTGTCCAGTCCCGGGCTGGTGGTGCCGGGGCCCCTGGGCGGCCGGCTGACGACGGCCAGCATTGAGGGAGAATGGGAAGGTGATACGGTCTCCCTTACCACGGTCAATGAGAAATGCGCTGCCCATATCAAGATCACCCCGACGATGAAGGACGGTGTGCAGGTCGGTTTCTGCGGCGTCACCCTACCGCTTGAAGATGTGGATATTGCCAACGTGGAGCCCGATATCAGCTTCATGACCCGCATGCTCAAGTGGATGGTCATTACGCGGGCGCCATTTCTCACCACCACCATCGTGCCTGTGCTGCCGGGGGGCTACATGGCGCACTAGGCCACGGGCACGCTGTTCAGCCACTACAACGATTCGGGGCTGAAACCGGCCGACGCGGGCACCATCAACCTGCACCTGATTACGGGGCTTCTGCTGACCATCGGCTACAGGCCAGGCACCACCTGGCGGCCGTAACTGGCCGGTCATTTGCGGGCCGGGACGATCGCAAAATTCGTCTGCGCGGCTAGCCGCCGGTGGTGTAGCCCGACAGTCGGGCACCCGCCGCGATGACCTCACCGCGAATGGAGCAGCGCTCCAGCCGTGCGCCGGGCAGGACGATGCAGTTGTCCAGGGTCGAATTCAAAATCAGGCAGCCGGCCATGACGGAGCTGGCACGCAGGGTGGTCCCGGCGACCACCGCATCGGGGTACACGAAGGCGCCCCCCAGCGACTCCAATAAATAGGCGTTGGTAGCCAGCAAGGTTTCGGGGGTGCCGCAATCCAGCCAGCGCTCCACCCGCTGGACCTGGAAGGGCTCGCCCCGGGCCAGCATGTTGTTGAGGGCGTCGGTGAGCTGGAACTCCCCCCGGGTTTTGACCTCGTCCTTGATGAGAGCAGCAAGCGCCTGCTGCAGGCTGTCGGTGTCGTCAAGGCGGTAGATTCCGGCGATGGCCAGGTTGGTGCGGGGCTGTTTTGGCTTCTCCACCATGCCGATGACGCGGCTCCCTTCAGTCTGCACTACGCCAAAGGCCTGGGGGTTATCCACTTCTACCACGCCAATGACATTGCTCGCCGTGTTGAGGAACGCGGCGTAGTCCAGCTCGAAGAGTGTGTCGGCCAGGACGATGACGATGGGCTCGCCCCGTCCGGCGCCTGTTGGCAGGCCGCCGGTGAGGCCGAGATAGACCGCGTGGCCCAGCCCTTCCTGTGAGGTCTGCTCGACGAAGGTGACCTTGGCCCGGTCGTAGCCGGCCATGTGCTCCCGGACCTGATCACCCAAAAAACCGACCACAAGGATGATCTCGCTGACGCCGGCGGCCACGAGGGGCTCGAGGATATGATCGAGCACGGGACGGCCGCCCACCGGTAGCAGGGCTTTCTGCCGGCCCGCCGAATGGGGCAGCAGGCGGGTGCCACGTCCGGCCAGGGGGATGAGGGCTCGCATGTGCGGCGCGCTAGAGCGGGGAACCGGTGAGGGACCGGCAACCGGAGAGGGGCCAGCGCCTGCCGATGGATCGGGACAAGTTCCCCGCCGTTGGCGGGACAGGCCGGCCGGACTGGAGCTTACTTCTCAACGAGGCGGTCTTTGTAGCGACGCATCTGGGACTTGAGGTTGTCCACGGCCAGCACCACCGCGCGGTCCATTTTTTGACTGGCCTCGGTGACGGTGAACTGGTGGCCCTTGGAATGGGCAATAATTTCGGCCACCTCCAGGCCGTTGTCTTTAGACAGGACGATGTGGCAATCGAGGAGGCCGTCAAAATAGCGGCGGAGCTCACGCACTTCCCTCTCCACAAAATCGCGCAGTTGCTTGGGCGCCTTGAAATGGCGGGCCGTTACTTCAATACGGATATCTTTCACTCCTCGCTGCATGATCACTCCTTCAGGCGCCGTAATCCAGGTTTGGTCCGGCACTGATCAAATCGGAATGGTCCTGAGCGTAGTTACGAAAATTGGCATCGAACGCACGCACCAGCTTGCGGGCCGTCTGATCGTAGGCCGCCCCGTCGGGCCAGGTTGTTTTGGGCCGCAGCAGGGCGGCGTCTACGCCGGATAGTTGGGTCGGCACCTGGGTCCCAAAGACCGGGTCCACTTCGCTCTGCGCCCGTTCGATGGCCCCGGTGAGAATACTGGTGATCATGGCCCGGGTGGCCTGAATGGGTATCCGCTTTGCGCCGCTGTCAGCGGTGCCCCCCGTCCAGCCCGTGTTCACCAGATAGACCTTGGCCCCCGACGCCTCGAGTTTATCCCGGAGGAGCTGGGCGTAGGTGAGGGGCGGCAGCGGCAGGAAGGGGCCCCCAAAGCAGGGGGAGAAGGTGGCCTGGGGTTCGGTGACGCCGCGTTCGGTACCAGCCACCTTGGCAGTATAGCCGCTGATGAAGTGGTACATAGCCTGCTCGGTGCTAAGGCGCGACACGGGCGGCAGCACACCGTAGGCATCGGCGCTGAGGAAAATGATGGTGTCGGGGTGGCCGGCGATGCTGGCTTGGCCGTTGGCGGACTGTGAATTGCCGACGTGATCCAGGGGGTAGGAGACTCGGGTGTTCTCCGTCTTGGAGGCATCGCTGTAGTCCACGGCGCCGGTTTCCTGGTCGAAGACCACGTTCTCCAGCAGCGCGCCAAAGCGGATGGCAGCGTAGATATCGGGCTCGGCCAGGGGATCGAGATTGATAACCTTGGCGTAGCAACCGCCCTCGAAATTAAAGATGCCGTGGTCTGACCAGCCGTGCTCGTCATCGCCGATGAGGGGACGGTCGGGGTCGGTGGAGAGCGTGGTCTTGCCGGTCCCCGAGAGGCCGAAAAACAGCGCGGGGTGCTCGCCGTTACGGTCCACGTTGGCGGAGCAGTGCATGGTCAGCACCCCCTTTTGGGGCAGCAGGTAGTTCATCACCGCGAACAGGCCCTTTTTCATCTCGCCGCCATACTCGGTGCCGCCGATGATGGCGATGCGGCGGCCCAGGTGGAAGATGATGAAGATCTCGGAGTTCAGGCCGTGGGCCTGCCACTGGTCATCCACGACGTCGGAGGCGTTCAGGATGGTGAACTCGGGCCGGTGGGACTGAAGTTGTTTTGGGGTGAGCCGGATGAACATGTTGTCGGCGAAATGGGCCTGCCAGGCCTTACGGGCGAGAATGCGGACATTGAGGCTGTAGCGGGGGTCGGCACCCAGCTGGCCGTCGAACAGGTAGACGCCACGGCCGTCGGCGTCGCGGTTATAATAATCGATCACGCGCCGGTAAAGGACCTCGAAGACCTCCCCGCTCACTTTGTGGTTGACGGGCCCCCACCAGATTTGCTCCCGGGAGGACGGCTCATCCACAATGTAGCGGTCATCGGGCGAGCGGCCGGTGTACTTGCCGGTGCTGATCATCGTGGCGCCAGCGGGTCCCATGCGGCCGCCATCCATCCGGAGGATGTCCTCCACCAGCCGGTGGACGGGCAGGTTGCGCCGCACCTGGCCGGGCGAGGTGATGCCGAGTTCTTCCAGTCCGAAGGGCACGGCCTAGCGCTGCCCTCCGGCGTGGGGGTGTGCCTGCCGGTAAACCTTTTTCATCTGTTCGGCTTTTACGTGGGTGTAGATCTGTGTGGACGAGAGGGACGCGTGGCCCAACAGATCCTTCACCGCCATGAGATCAGCGCCCCGGTCCAGCAGATGGGTAGCCACGGTGTGCCGCAGGAGGTGGGGACTGAGGTGCCGGGCGTTGGCCACCTGCCGCATGTAGTGTGTCACCCGGCGCTGCACGGCCCGGGGAGACAGGCCCCGGTGGCCGCGGCCCTCAAAGAGGGGACTGTCCGCCGTGACATCCTCACCATTGCGGCGGCGCAGGTCCAGATAGCGCCCCAGCGCGCGGCCCGCCGGTTCGCCGAAGGGGACCACCCGCTCGCGGTCGCCCTTGCCCGTGACGCGCATGGTCTGGCGCGTAAAGGAGACGGCCCCCACCTGCAGGCCGGTGAGTTCCGCCAGCCGCAGGCCGGTGGCGTAAAAGGTTTCCAGGATGGCGCGGTCCCGCAGGCCCAGCAGGGTGTCATCGGGCGGGAGGGTCATGAGTTCCCGGGCCTGGCCCTCGGTGAGAAATTCGGGCACATAGCGGTTGTAGCGCGGCGTGACGATATCGGCGGTGGGGCTGGCGGGGAGCACCTCAGCCAGCACAAGATACCTGAAGAACGATTTGAGGGTGGCCAGTTTGCGGGCCACTGAGCGTGCGCTGAGCCCCCGCTCCAGCAGGTAGCCCATGAAATGGCGAATGGTCCGCCGGTCGATGAGGACGAGATCGCGGGCGCGGGCCGGGTCGTAGCCGGCGATGAAGCGGGCAAACTCGGCCAGGTCGCGGCGGTAGGCCTTCACCGTCAACGCTGAGAGCCGGCGTCCGTGGGCCAGGTGACGCAGAAAGTCCGCGGCGGTGCGCAGCAGCTCGGTGGTCTGCTCAGGCACGGGGTTCCGCCCGGAGGAGGTCCAGCGCCGATTGAAAATCGGCCGGCAACGGGGCCGTGAACCGCACCCTCTTGCCGGACGCGGGATGGGCAAAGGCGAGGCTGTGGGCGTGGAGGGCCTGCCGGGGCAGCAAGCGCGCCAGCCGGGCCGTGGCCGTCCGCAGCTGGGGGGCGATGGCCGCCGCAGGCCGGCGACCGCCGTAGGCCGCATCGCCGAAGATGGGGTGACCGAGGTGGGCCAAATGCACCCTGATCTGGTGAGTGCGGCCCGTTCGGGGGCGGGCTTCCAGCAGGGTGATGCCGTGAAAGTACTCCAGCGAAGTGTAGTGGGTCACCGCCGCGCGGCCCCGGTCAGCATCGACATGGAAGGCCAGCCGGTTCCGTGGATCGCGGGACAGCGCGACATCGATCCGGCCACGCTCCGGCGGGGCGCCCCACACCAGAGCCAGGTAACGCTTCTGCACCTCGCGCTGGGCAAACTGCTTGGCCAGGTGCCGGTGGGCGGCTTCGGTCCTGGCCACCACCATGACACCGGAGGTGTCCTTGTCCAGCCGGTGCACGATGCCGGGGCGCAGCTCGCCATTGGGGTGCGGGAGGGTTTTATACCTGGCGGCCAGTCCGTTGGCCAAGGTGCCGCTGCGTACGCCGCTGCCGGGGTGGGTCACCAGGCCGGCAGGCTTGCTCAACACGACGATATGGCTGTCCTCGTGGAGAATATCCAGGGGCATGGGCTCTGGCGTGAGCTGGGTGGCCCGGCGGGGTGCGGCCGCCGCCACCAGGACGCGCTCGCCGCCAGCGAGGGGCTCCCGCGCCTTAAGCACGGTGTGGCCGTCCACCCGCACTTTGCCGTCCCTGATGAGGGTTTGCACCACGGTACGGCTGAGGCCGTCCAGGTTGGCCGCCAGGAAGTGGTCGAGGCGGGCCCAGGGCGCGTGGGCGGTGAGGCTGGTGGGGGGAGCGGTATCAGGCGCTTTCATTGGCGACGCTCTCCGGCCGGGCCGCAAGCAGGTAGGGGAGCAACAGGAAAGCGATGATGCCCACGGTGACGGCGCTGTCGGCCACGTTGAATACGAAAAAGCGGTAAGGACCCAAGCCGAAGTCGAGAAAGTCCACGACGCTGCCGTACATGAGGCGATCGATGAGATTGCCGATGGCCCCGCCCAGCACGACAGCCAGCGAGATGCGGGTAAAGATAGGGCTGGTGCGCTCATAATATAAGTAGGTGAGGATCAGCAGGCTGGCGACCACGGAGAGGAGGGTAAAGAGGGGCAGGGTGCTGCCCACCCGGATGCCGAAGACGATACCGCTGTTTTCCACGTAGGTGAGGCGAAAGAAGTTGCCCAGCACGTTGACGCTGGCATGGAGCTCCAGATTCTGGCGCACCAGATACTTGCTGGCCTGATCGAGCACGACGACCGGCAGGGCGTAGACCAGAGCCCGCATGGGGGTCAGCTGACGACCTTCGGTGGGTTCGTTTTGCAGGCGAAGCAGCTGGTGGTGTGGGGCACCTCGTTCAGACGCTCCCTGCTGATCAGGTTGCCGCAGGTCTGGCAGATGCCGAACGTGCCCTCGTCGATCAATTCCAGGGCGCGGTCCAGGTAGCGCAAATAGTTGTTTTCCCGAGCCAGCCAATAATAGGCCTTTTCGCGCTCGGCCTGGTCGGTACCTACGTCGGCCATGTGGTAGGCGTAGGTGGAGTCGCTGGTGCTGGCCGACTCATTGGCGATGTGGGTATTTTCCTTCAGTTCGCCCATGTCTGTGAGCAGCTGACGCCGCTTGCCCATGATGCGCTTCCGGAAGTAATTCAGGTCCCTCTTGGACCACTGTTTCCGAGTTGCCATTATCCGTCCTTGTGGTTAGGCCCGCGCAATGTGAATGCTCACCTCTGCACCGCCCAAATTTACAACTTTTTCGTGCTCCGGCTGATCAAGTTTGGGATACAGCCGGGTGCCCAACACGGCGGCCAAGAAGGTGTCCTGGAAGCGCGCCAGGGAGCGCTCCACGTGTTCATTCCCCGACACGCCCACTACAATGCGCTGCTCCACGCGCAGAGCTACTTCCTTGCGCATGTTTTGTACCTGCCGGATGAGGTCGCGCACGGTGCCTTCCTCGATGAGTTCGGTGGTGAGCTCGGTGTTGATGCCCACAAGCACGCTTTTGGAATGAGCGATCTCGAACGGTTTCCGGGCCAGGTACTGAAAATGAACTTCCTCGGGCTGGAGCTCAATAGGCGTGCCGTCAACCAGCAAGCTTGGAAGGGGCTGTGTACCACGCCAATCCTCCGGAATACCGCCTGCATCAATAAGCTCCCGTAGCTGCGCGTCTATGAGCGGAAGCAAGTGACCGTATTTGGGGCCAAGTACCTCCCGGTTCAAATTAATTTCTTTATCAGCGAAGGCGTTAAACCGTTCAGAGGGAATAACCTCCTTCACGTTGAGCTCTTCCATAATCTGGTCGGCATATTTGGTTACTGCCAATCTCACGTGCTTACTGCCAAATACAACCAGCCGACTTAACGGCTGGCGCACTCGAATCTTGGCCTTTTCCCTTGCGGCGCGGCCAAGAGATACAATTTGAACAACCGCTCCAATGTCTCTGATGAGATCTTCATCGACCATTGAATCGTCGGCTTCAGGGAACGCGCACATATGTACGCTTTCAGGTGCGCCGGAATCAACTGAGCAAACCAGATTACGGTAGATAGATTCCGTGACGAACGGAATGATCGGCGCAAGCACTTTCACCAAGGTTACCAGCGCTTCGTGCAAGGAGGAAAATGCCGCCATCTTGTCCTGATCATTATCACTCTTCCAGAAACGGCGGCGGTTGCGCCGGATATACCAATTCGAGAGATCGTCAATATACCCCTCAACCTGCAGCATAAGCTTATCCACGCGATAATCGTCATAGTAACTACCTGCACGGATGATCAGTTTGTGTGTCCGGGCAATGAGCCAACGGTCAATTTCGGCGCGGTGCTCGACTGGAACGGTGTCCCTCACGGGGTTGAACTTGTCCAGTGAGGCGTAAGTGACGAAAAAGCTGTAGGAATTCCAGAGGGTAAGCAATTTCTTGCGTATGCCGTCGGCATGATGGTAGCCAAACAGCAGGTTCTGATCGGGGTTCTGGCTGGCATACAGCCAGCGCATGACATCCACGCCCATCTTTTCGGCGGCCTCATCGAACCAGATGGCGTTGCCGTCGGACTTGTGCATGTCCTTGCCGTGCTCGTCCTTGACCAGGGCATGCCCCAGCACCCGCTTGAAGGGGGGGCGATTTTCCAGCACGGTGCTCATGGCGAGGAGGCTATAAAACCAGTTGCGGAACTGGCCGGGCAACGACTCGGTAATGAAATCGGCCGGGAACCAGCGCTCCCAGTAGTCCCGGTCATCGCGGTAGTGCAGGGTGGAGAAGGGCACAATGCCGGCGTCGAGCCAGGGGGTGCCCACGTCCAGAATGCGGGGCACGGTGGCGCCGCAGTGGGGACAGGCGATCTTCACGGCGTCAATCCACGGGCGGTGGGGTGACTGGCCGTCGAACTGCTCCCAGCCTTCAACGGCCCGCTCCTGGAGCTCCTCCCGGGAGCCGACCACCGTCACGGTGCCGCAGCCGGCGCATTCATAGATTGGGAGGGCCAGGCCCCAGTAGCGCTTTTTGGAGATCATCCAGTCGTCCATGTTGGTGAGCCAGTCGAGCTCCCGGTCCAGGCCGTAGGACGGCATCCACTCGATCTGGCGGGCCACGTCCATGATCTGGTGGCGGAGGCCGCCGTCGGCGGCGGCGTTCCCCTTGCCAGCGGGCCGCCCGTCCATGGTGATGTACCATTCGGTGACGACCCGGAAGACCAGTTTGGTCTTGCAGCGCCAGCAGTGAGGGTAGCGGTGAACATAGTTGGCCTGATGCAGCAGCAGCCCCTGCTCCTTCAGGTGGTCCACAATGGGGGCGGTGACCTCGTCCACCGGGCGGCCGGTGAGCCAGTCGAAGCCGGCCATGTAAACGCCGTTTTCGTCCAGTGGCGCGATGACCGGCAGCCCGTGTTTGCGGCCCAGATCGAAGTCTTCTTTTCCGCAGCCGGGGGCGATGTGGACGATACCTGAGCCCTCGTCGGCGCTCACCTCGTCCCAGGGAATGATTTTGTGCTCGACACCAGCCTGGGCGGGAAACTCGTCGAAGGGCCCGCGGTAGCGCCAGCCCAGCAGGTCGGTCCCGTGCAGGTGTTCGAGAACCTCGGGTTTGGCCTTGCGGCCGAAGATGCGGGGGATAGCCTCAGGCAGCAGGTAGAGCTGGCGGCCGTGATCCTCGATGACCACGTATTCCAACTCCTCGGACACGGCGGCGGCCACGTTGGCGGAAAGGGTCCAGGGGGTGGTGGTCCAAACGACCAGATAGGCGTTCTCGCGATCCACCAGCGGCAGCAGCAAGTAGACCGATTTATCATCAATCTCCTTGTAGCCCTCGGTCATCTCGTGCTGGCTGATGCCGGTGCCGCAGCGGGGGCACCAAGGCATGGCGTCCTTGCCCTTGCGGAGCCAGCCCCGCTCGTGGACTTCCTTGAGAAAGCCCCAGATGGTGTAGTTGTTCTCATCGGACATGGTGAAGTAGGAGTGGTCCCAGTCCATCCAGTAGCCCAGCCGTATGGACTGCTCGGTCTGTTGCCGTGCGTATTTCAGGACGCGCTCCTTGCAGCGGTTGACGAACGCCTCGATGCCGTAGGCTTCGATGTCGCGCTTGGAGGTGAAGCCCAACTCACGCTCCACTTCCACTTCCACCCACAGGCCCTGGCAGTCAAAACCGTTCTGGTAGCGGAGTTCGAAACCTTTCATGGCGTGATAGCGCAGGAAGATGTCCTTGTAGGTGCGGCCCCAGGCATGGTGCACACCCATGGGGTTGTTGGCGGTAATGGGTCCGTCCAGGAAGGACCAGCGGGGACGGCCCTCATTTTTGGTGCGGAGCTGCTGAAAGATATTTTGATCCTGCCACCACTTGAGCAGCTCGTGCTCCTGGCGGACAAAATCGACCTTGGGATCGACGGGATGGAAATTCTTGCCCATCGAAAAACTTACCTGCTCAAGAAGGAAATGTCAACGCGCGCGGGGGGCGTCGCACGAGCGGGCGACAGGAGTTATTCACTGGCGTTGCCAGGCCAGATTGGCCGCCCGGCAGCGGGCAGGGCTCAGCAGCGGGCAAGAGTCCTGAGGCCGAGTCGGGGCCTTAGCCCAATTCCAGCCCACGGAACAGGAACACATTGCCGCGGGCAATCCTGAGCAACAGGGTGTCCCCGCGCCGGTAGCCTTTCAGGGCCCGGTGGTAGTCGCGGGTGTTCTTGATATGCTTGTCGCCGATGCGGACCACCACATCGCCGGGCCGGATATCGCTCCGGGCGGCCTGGCTGTGGGGATTTACCCTGGTGACCAGCACCCCTTCCCGGACCCGGACATCGAAACGCTCGGCCGCCGCGTTGGCCAGGTCGGTCACGGCCAGGCCGGTGTCCTCGCCAAAGTCAATGTCGTCGCGGTCGCCGTCTTCAACAGCCGAGGCGAGTACGTTCAGGTCGGGCAGCTCATCCAGCTTCACCGTGATGATCTTCTCTTTGCGCTTGCGGATGAGGGTGAGCTTGCGCCGGTCGCCGGGCCGGGAAGAGGAGATGACGTTCTTCAGATGGCTGGCGTCACGAATCTCCACGTCGTCGACTTTGAGGATGATGTCGCCCTCCTTGATGGCGGCCCTCTCAGCGGGGGAACCTTCGATGACCTGGTTGACGATGGCGCCGTTGCGGTGGTCCACCTTCAAGGCCTGGGCCACCGACTCGGTGATGGGCTCGATGCCTACGCCCAGCCAGGCGCGGGTGACGTGTCCCTGGGCGATGAGATCACCGACGACCCGCTTGACCAGGTTGATGGGAATGGCAAAGCCTACCCCGGCGTTGGCCCGGGAATAGCCGTCCGTGGCGATGGCGGTGTTGATACCCACCAGCTGGCCGTCAAGGTTAATGAGGGCGCCGCCGCTGTTACCGGGATTGATGGCGGCATCGGTCTGGATGAAGTCTTCGTAGCGGTCGCGGTTGAACGAGAGTACCGAGCTACGCCCTTTGGCACTGACGATGCCTGCCGTCACCGTGTGTTGCAGGTTAGCGCTGAAGGGGGAGCCAATGGCCAGGACCCACTCGCCGACGCGGAGCTCATCGGAATCGCCCAGCTCCAGCGCATCGAGATTCGCTACGCTCACCCGGATGACGGCAACGTCGCTGGCAGGGTCGGTGCCCACCAATTCGGCGGGTACGCGGCGCTTGTCGAAAAGGGTGACCATGATGTCGCGGGCGTCTTCCACCACGTGGTTGTTGGTGACGATGTAGCCGTTATCGGCATCGAAAATAACGCCGGAGCCCAACACGGTGCCCCGGGACTCGCGTTCATGGAAAAACTCGCGGCCCCAAAAATCGAAGCGGGGCGCACGCCGGGAGCGCCGCACCACCCGCGTGGTGGCGATGGTGACCACGCCGGGATTGGCCTTGGCCGAGGCGGCCACAAAGAGGTTGTTCACTTCCCTGGCGCTTACGTTCTGGCGGGGGGCCGCCTGGACGGTGGTGAGCCCACCTGCCAGCAGGGCCAGCAGTGTGGCGGTGACCAGCCAATGGATTGCTCGCTTGTTCATGTCGGTTCCTCTCATCAAAAATCGGGGCCATGGGGCAGGGCGGCCGCGACGGGCGCCCCATGAGCCCCATGTTCAGCACCTGAACGGGGCATGTTTAAGGCTTCTATGCAGGCGGCGGTCAAAAGTTTCCGGCGTTAGCGGGCGCGGTCATGCAGGGTCAGCCGCTGGTGTCGGCCGTGGCGGAGGCGGGGGGCACGGCCTGGCCGCCGTGGTGCCCCAGATGGGATTTGAGGGCTAGAATTTGCATGAGCAGATCGCGCTTGTAACCCTGGAAGCCGTACTCGAACCGCAACGGCGTCAGGCTGGGTCCGGCCGCGGCGTAGCGCAAGAGGTGGTCCAGCTGGCCGGCCTGGCGTTCGATCTCGGCCG
>JADFSS010000040.1 GCA_022560655.1 Candidatus Neomarinimicrobiota bacterium | reverse complement strand
CCAAATCCATACCCCTCAGCAAGGTAGGTGTCATAGTAAGCAACCTCGACGGGCTGAGTGGGATCGGACACATCGACGACGCGCACCCCTTCAGTGTAGTAAGCCACGTAGAGGTAATCGCCGCGGACGTAACTGTTATGGACGATGGCCAGGGAGTCCGCAATATAGTCGGCCACCTGCGTAACGTTGAATGGATCGCGCACGTCGAAGACACGCGTCCACATGCCCGGAGGATTACCTTCGTCGCCAACGAAGAGGTAGTCGCCGTCCTCGCTCGTCCAGCAGTTGTGGGCACGTGGTGCGGGGTAGTTGATATTGGCAATCAGTTGCGGATTTGACTTGACGGTGAGATCGAGAATATCGATGCCCCCACCCTTGATCGCAGCTGCGTAGCCGGTGTCGCCCCGGGCGTAGAAATCGTGGTAGTACTGTGCTTGATACTCGCCAATCTTGGCAGGCACCGCCGGGTCGGTGAGGTCGTAGATGATCAAGCCCCCAACCCCACGGTTGCCCGTGGTGTATAAATACTGCTCCTGCACGAAGGCGTTGTGGGCGCCCCCATTCAACTCAGGCGGACCGATATGGATAATGCTCACACTGTCCGGATTCGCCGGGTCTGCCAGGTCGATAATCTGCGCCGGCTCGCCCTCTTTGATGAGGATGGCATAGTGTTTATAGACTTTGACATCCTTGGCATCCCTACCCGGTTGCAGTGAAGGGAAGAATCCAACCTCAACCAATGAATCCGCGGATATATCGATAATGCTAAGACCTGCATCTCTGACTGTCAAAAGCGCGTACTCCCGGCCCGTGATACTATCGGTATAGCCCCAGATATCACCGTAGCCGGAACCTCCCTGTAATTCGCGCCCGTTCCAGTTTCCCAGGAGCGTCATATTCTTCTGCGAGGACTGGGAGCGGGCGGTGGCGGCTGTGGCTGCGGCACCCTTTTCTGCGGCCACCGTGCCCGTGCTTGGCGATAACACGAGCACTAGCGCCAGGCTCGCAAGGGCGGCGGCCTTATAGGGTGGCGTGAGGTGCATGGTCCCCAATTTCTGTCCTGGCCGGCCTGATGGCAAGCGAATCCATTTCCCGGTGGCGATTAATGCCCGGCGGCCGACACTACCGGATGGAAAAAAGCGCTGCCAGGCGCCTGACGAGCAGGCCGCTACGGGCCACGGCCCGGACAAGCCAAGAGCCTGAAGCGACCGCAACAATGTAGCGGCCCAGTGAGCGGGCAGGCAACGTCTGCCAGCGGGTGGGCTGCCGGCTGTAGGACCCAAAAAAGTCCGTGTCCACCCGGGCAGGGAAGATGGTTGACACCTTGATGCCCTTCCTCCGCAGCTCCCATTTCACTGCCCGCTGGAAGCCAAGCACCCCGTGCTTAGAGGCACAATAGGCGACGTAGCCGGGCGCCGAATAGAGGGCCGCGATGGATGCCACGGTGACGATGTGGCCCCGAACGCCGTTGGCCACCATCTGTTTCACGGCTGCTCTGGTGCACAGGTACACGCTCGTAAGGTTTGTGTTGATCACCGACTGCCACTGATCGTAGTCTGTATCCAGCAGGCGCGCTTGCAAACCGCGTCCGGCACTGTTCACCAAGATATTCGCCGGTCCAAAGTGCTGCTCAACTGTTGCGAACAGCTGTGTTACGTCCCCCTCGCGGCTCACATCGGTTGGGACGGCAAGACACTGGCCACCTGCTGACTCGATCTCCTCGCAGACGGTCTGAAGCCGCTCCAGGCGCCGGGCAGCCAGCACGACCCGGGCTCCCTTTAGACCGAACGCTTTGGCGGCCTCGGCACCCATGCCGCTGCTGGCGCCGGTAATGACCACAATCTTGCCCCTAAGCAACGCCACGTGACTTCATCCAGGCCAGAGCATCGGCGATGGTTTGTTGAATCGTGTAAGCCGGCTCCCACCCCAGACTCCGCTTGGCCTTGTCGTTATCGAAATAGCGGAAGCGGAAGGCGGAGTCCGAATCGGAGGCCGACAGGTCCAGCCTGCGCCGGGTGAGCGACTCGGCCAGCCAGACCCCCCAGTATACGAAAGGCCGCAGACTCGCGGCAGGGTTATCCGGGGCGGCCGGGCACCTACCTCTGCGGCGATAATGCGGAAAATATCGTTGAACGTCAGGTTCCACCCTGAAAGCAGGTAATTCTCATCTCGCAGGCCGTGCTGAAGAACAGCCACGATACGTCGGCCGACATCCCGCACATCGACCACATTGGTCCCTCCGGGAAGACTGATCACTAGCTTGCCAGCCGCAACAGCCCGAATCATCTTCGCGGATTTGCGGTAATCTCCAGGACCAAACATGAGCCCGGGGTGGACGATGACTGCGGCCATGCCGTTGCGGCGAGAGGCTGCCACCTCAACGTCGACTCGGTACTTGGAGAGAATGTAGAATTAGTTTTTTGCGCGCGATAGACCAATCTAACTCGAAGGCCTCGTCCACCGGGTTCAGGGGGTCGTTGTTGTAGCCCAACGCGGCCACGGAGCTGACCTGGATAAACAAGTCTGCTCCGCCGGTCCGGGCTGCGGCAAGGACATTTCGCGTTGCCAGCACATTGACCTTCGCCAGAAGGCTATCTTCCCTGATTGACACGGATATCAGACTTGCCAGGTTTACCACCACATCCACCCCCAGGCAAGCATCCTGGATGGAAGCGAGATTGCAAATATCGACACCAAGGCGGGTCCGCACTCGAGACTCAGCTGAGAAATCGATGCGGGCATATGGGTTGGCCACAAGGTCGATGATGCGAATTTGAGCGTCCGGAAAGGCGTCCAGCAGGTACTGCATGAGATACTGCCCCAGGAAGCCGCAGCCACCTGTCAGGAGGATAGTCCCGCCGGTCACGGTATCAATATAAGCTCGGGCCGAACGGCGGTACACCCTAATTTCGGCCTCGGCGATAGTGGCCACGAGCTGCTCGTTGGGGCCATGGTCGGTTCACATAACTGTTGACCCAAATTTCGTAGATTCGCAGCCGAATTATGACGGCGCATATTAGCCACAAAGAGTTCAGCCGGCTGGAGATCAGAGTCGGCACCATCAGCGGGGCGGAGCCTGCAAGTGGCACGCGCCAGCCCGCTTACCAGCTGACCATCGACTTTGGCGACTTTGGCCAGCGGTCGTCCAGTGCCCAGCTTACCGACCACTATGAACCGTCGGATTTAATCGGCAGGCAGGTGATCGCGCTGGTCAATCTGCCGCCCAAGCGGATCGCCGGTTTCGTCAGCGAGGTGTTGGTGCTGGGCGCCTATGAGTCCGATGGTTCTGTCCGGCTGCTTCAGCCCGATTCACCCGTGGAAAACGGGAGCCGATTGCAGTGATCAGAGCTGTCATATTTGATCTGGACGGCGTGGTAGTGGACTCTGAGCCCCTTTACCAGGAGGCGGAGGAGCGCCTGTTCCGGGAGGAAGGCATCACCATTCCGCTCGAAGACTGGAAGTATTTCCGCGGGGTCAGCGAGCAGCGCTTCTACGAATTGGCCCGGGAGCGCTACCACGTTTCCCTACCCGTGGATGAACTGCGTAGCAGAGGACGGGAGTATATTTTTACTCTGTTCAAGGAGCGACTCAAATTCATGCCTGGTTTCGTCGATCTCCATCGCGATCTGGAGGGTCGGGTCCTGCTAGGGCTGGTCACCTCCTCGCCAGGGGAAATTTACAGTTGGGTGGAGCGGCGGCTAGGGCTTGAGCGCTGTTTCCAGGAGGTGATCTACGGCGGTATGACGACACATTCAAAACCCCACCCCGAGCCATATGAGATGATGATGCGGCGCCTCGCAGTCATGCCCTGGGAAACCGTCGTGGTTGAGGATTCCATTCCTGGCCTGATCTCCGCGTGGGCGGCGGGCGCCTGGACCATCGCACTTACCGGATCAGTCCCAGAGGAAGATATGCCGCCTGCCCATGCCATCGTCCACTCACTTGCCGACCTATCGCTGCAGTCCATTCTGGATCTGGGTGGCTCGCCACTCGCCACAAGGCCAGGCGTTGCTGCCGCAGGCGAGGCGGCCAAACCGCCCGTTGGCCGTCGCATGCCGTTTCGATGAGTGAGTCGTGACTGACTCCGTGAAAAAGCGTGTCAGCCTGGTACCCCTTGCCGATGAGCATGTAGATCAACTTGTCCGGTGGCGAGCCCAGCCCGAGGCTCAGCAGCATCAACCGCTTTCCCTGCTGGAGGAAGACCAACTCCTGCTCTACATAAAAAACAAGCAGCCCAGCAAGTTCGCCGACCTAGTCGACAGGGATTACGTTCTCATCATATGGGATGAGGAACTGGATCGGGGTGTAGGCTGGGTAACGCTGGAAATTCTGTCACGCGTGCATGGGCTGGCACGCATCGGGTACACGATCAGCAAAGAGCACTGGGGCCAGGGTTATGCAACGGCGGCGGTGAAGACCATTGCCCGCCAGCTGTTCAGCGAAACTCCGATAGAACGCATCGAAGCAGATGTTTCCATCCGTAATCCGGCCTCTCGCAGAGTGCTGGAAAAGTGTGGCTTCGCTTACCTGGGGCTCAAGCGCAAATACCTTATAATTCGGGGGGAGCGGGTCGACCACGATAACTTCGAACTGCTCAAGGAAGACTGGGAGCAGTGACGAAAGCCCAGCCATCTCGCGGACCATGTCGGACGTGTTCGACGAAGCATTGAAAATGCTCGCGGGTAGGGCCCCGGAGTACGGCGAGGGCCAGCCCAACAGCGGTGCCACTGTGGCGGCCTCAATGGTGACGATGCAGCAGGGCCATGCGGTCGTGCCATGGTTAAGGGACTACATGGGGCGGCTGGAATCCATGCCTGCACCCGGCAGTCCCATCAGACGGGACAACTGGCGGCAGGCGCTGGGGCAGAGGTCCCGGGCCACTGATTGGGCCGATTTTTTCCAGCGGGAACTACAGCAGACTACCTGGCGGCAAGTGGTCAGCGATTGGATTTCCAAGCTTGCGCCAGGGCTCTCAGGGGGCGGCGGGCACGCGCTGCTACGCACCGCAGCAGTGCTGGCAAACCTGGCTGCTGAGGAGTCCGATCTGCGCAAGCTTGAACTGGGCCACGCCCTGGGCTATTGGGCCAGTCGCTATTTGAAGCTGCCCGGCATCGTGGGCAGCGCCACCGGCGGAAATCTTGCTCCTGCCGAGGCGCTGACGCGCATCAAATGGCAACACAAGGACCGCCCGCGCCGCTTCAAAGGGCTAGGTGCAGGGCTGCAGGGGCTGGCGGGATTCCCATCGTTCGTGGGTGTGGTTAATTTGATTGCCATCCCCGACGATCCGCTCGCACTCATCCCGCAGATCACCGAAGCCATGACCCGTGTTTACCTGGCCCACAGCCACGATGAAGAGAAATTGCTGGCTTGCATCCAGGGCGTCGCGGTCGCGAGTGCCCTGCGCTCCATCGCCCCCCATCTCCCCCCTACCGGTGTGGCCCCCCTACTGCGGTATGGCTGGCAATTTGCCGGCGCTATCTACACCATCTATGGCCGGGCGAACCCCGTGGAGTCGTGGGACCAGCCCGAGCCAGTCCGGGCCGACCTGTTCGAGCGGGCAGTGGCAACGGGCCACGAGCACGCGATCCTATTTGTGGGGGCTTGCCTGCGGGAATATGAGCAGGAGCCCAATCCGGTATATCTGGCTGCTGCCGGGGATGCGGTGAACCGGCTGGCTAAAGGGGATCGCTACGGCGAATAGATTTCCAAGTCGGGATAAAACGCCCCCCAGGCAAACCAATAGGCGATGAAGGATGCGGTGACCGCCAGCTGCTCACCTGCCCGAGGGCCGGCCAGACCACGGCCAAAGAGGTCCCAGATGGTGCCCTCATCGTCCTGCATCACCGCCGGGAGCTGGCCCTGCAATGCGTTGAAATTCAGCTGGACGCTGCCTCCCACCGTGCGCTCAAATATCACCATGAAATTATCGGGTTCACTAGCGGCGACAACCACCGGCAGGTCGCTGAAGGTATCGTTGATGACCCCAACTCCCGCGCCGAAAATGCTGAGCTGATAGGCACGTGCCTGACCTTCAACGATAAGGCCTCCCACGCGCTCCTTCATCGGCAGACGATCGTCCAGCGGGTTGACGGGAAATATCAGGTACTCGGCAGTGCGGAAGCTGCCATAGGGATAGCGGCCGTAGGGGCGCGAGAAACCCGTATTGAGGGAGACCACGCTGGAATTGGGGTACATGGCTCGCCAGGTCTCCCAGGTTGTCTCTACAATCGGTACCAGGCCAGGAAGGCGCCCCTTATTCGGCCCAAAAACACATTGCAGCTTCATTTGTGACCAATAGCTGTCGGTCTCACGGTCGTAGGGAATCAGGTTGCTGTTGTACAGTTTACCCGAGACGCCGAAAGTGGTGGCCTTGGCCGACAGTTGCCGGTCCCATCCGATCCCTGATCCTGTCAGGGGGCAATAGGTTACGGAATAGGACTCGCCACCCACCTGGTCGTTGATGATTTCGTGCCAATCGAGTATGATATGGGGGTAGGCCCGTGCAACCCCGCCAATGACCACCCCGATGACCAAATCCCGGTCGCCCAAGAAATTCACCTCACTGCCGGCCACAAGTTGGGGCTTATCGATGGCAGGTATGCCGTCTTTGCCCGGCCCACCATCAAAGACTTCACCCACTGGAATAAGCCATCCCGGACTGATGACATCGAGCCCAGGCTCACCCAAGTCTTCCACGAGTAACACCTTTTCACAGGTTACCAGCAGCAGCGCCAGCATTACCAGCGGCAACAGGACCCTCAGCCCCTTGAACCGTGAATCCCACTTTCTGGCGGGGGAATGCATCAATCAACCGGCCCCAAGTTCGTAAAATAGAACTGCCGCGACGGAGTAATTAGTAGTGAGCTGGAGAGGACCTGCCAGCCGACGGTACAAAGGCAGCTGGCCCGACAGCCCCAGACTCAGCGCATTGGACAGTCGAATGTTCACGCCGGGCGTCAAGTCGAGCCATTGGCCACCGGTGGTGGCGGTCTCGAAGCCGCCAATCTGGTCCGAGGTGATGGTTCTGTACTCCCCCATGAGGGTCGCGCTCAGCCTGGCTCCCCAGGCATAGCCGGCCCCGAGCGTAGCGACCAGCTCATTGCCCGTCTTGTAGCCCAGATCGCCGAACGCGTAGCGTTGGTTGGTGCCCGTCCAGCGGTAGGCGGCGGACGTGAACAGGCGGAGGGGGCTTCCCACGCCAACGCCGGTGGCGAAATAGGCAGAGACGATACCGTCCCAGGCACCAGAGGTAGGCTGCAGATCTGCGGCAATGAGGGTCCCATCCAATGAGAGCGTGGAACTGCCTATGGGCCCCTTGATTCCGGCGCTAACCACTAATTCCTGTTGCGTAGAGGGGTTCGGCGGCAGGAGGGATACATTGGCTATCAGTAGACCGTCGCCCAGCCCCCGCACCAGCAGACGGTCGCCTGCTGCCCGCTCCTTCTGCACCAGGGTAACGATGGCCGAAATGGACATAGTCGGGGTCAGGCCATAACTGGCCATGAACAGCCCCGATTGGCTCACCTGCCACCGGCTGTCGTTTTTGCGCTGCTCTGTGCCCCAGACCACGTCGGAAATGTCATGGTACTCATAGGCCAGCGAGAAACGCAGGTTTCCCTCAGCCACACCGCCGAACTCCAGGGAGCTGAGCAGCGGGGCGCCACCGCAGCTGCATACCTGGGCGCTAACTACGCCGGGCGACGATAGACTGAGGGCCAGCCCAATCACGGCGCCTAAGCTCCAACGTACATGGGGCGTAGACATGACTCGATACTAAAGCAGCCTGCTGGAAAGTAATGTCAGCCCTGAGACATATCGGGGGAGTCAGGCTCGGTTCCCGCAGGTTTGCCCTCAATCATTGCCCAGGCGACCAGTGCGCCGATCAGCGCCAGACCGGAGGCTATCAACATCGCCAGGCGATAGCCGGCCACAAATGACTCCTTGATGGCCCGGCGAATAGCCATGGCGGCCTGCGCGTCCAACCGCGGTGGTTATTCGGTCACGGCCAGCTTGGTACGCTCCCCATCCAGAAACTCGCTCGCTTCCGGCGCCAAGTCTATCGCAGCCAGGCGGCTGTCCAGCCCGTGGTTGAAAGCCTGCAGCACCACGATGCCCAGCACCGCAATGGCGATCAGTCCGGACGCCCGCGAGGCGGCATTGTTGATGCCCGAGGCGATGCCGGCGTGGCTTACGTCTACCGCGCCCATCCGCACCAGATGGATGCCAGGGCAAAGAGGCTGACGCCAAGGGCGTAGTTGCGCCTGCGATCGTAACGGTGCCCCAGCGAGTCGCTCACCAGCAGCAAGGCCGCCAGGAACAGGGCGTACGCTTCCACCACCCACTGTACGTGAGCAACCGTGGCGTTGATTTCTATCTGTATGACCGGGAGGGCCACATTGACCACTGTGCTATCAATAAAGGCCAGGCTGGAGCCGAGTATGGTGGCCGCCAGCGCCCACGCGCCCTACCTCCGCCGACCCCGGGTTCCCTGCACAACCTCTGTCTCACCGATACCCCCACCGGCATCTGAATCAGCCCTATCAGCCGCAGTCGCACTCTGCTCCATTGGCCAGCGTGCCTGTCTAGTGAGCCCGCAATTTTGTTTATAGGGTCCCGGGCGGCCACCCAAACACGGCATGAGTATAATGGGTTGCGGTGACCGGAGACAATGCTGCTGGTGGTTGCCTTGCGCACCCCGATAGCTCGCCCAAAAAAAGTGACGCTACCCCTTTCCCACGCCTACCCACTCACGTAAATTGTCATCCACCGACGGGGAAGGGACACGTTTGCACGTTCAGAAAGTCTCCGGTCACGCGCAGCTGCGCCGCTTTATCGACCTGCCGTATCGGCTCTATCAGCATCATCCGCAGTGGGTACCGCCCCTGCGATTAGACATCAAGGCGCAGCTGGCCCACAACAAGCACCCCTTCTTCCGGCACGCCTCCCACGCCCTGTTTCTAGCCCAGCATAAGGGGCGCGATCTGGGACGGATAGCCGTCTTTCACAACCGCAAGCACAACCGGGTCTATGAAACCAACATCGGGATGTTTGGCTACCTGGACATGGTGGACGATGTGGCGGTCACCGGTGCCCTGCTGGAAGCCGCCGCAACCTGGTTGAACCAGTTTCAGGCTACCCACCTGCAGGGCCCCTACAGCCCCGACATTAACGGCCCCGTGGGCATACTCTTGGACGCATTCGATTGCCCCCCCATGATGCTCATGCCGTATAACTTTTCCTACTACCCTGAGCATCTCAAGCAACTGGGTTTTGCAAAGACCAAGGACGTGTGGGCCTATCACTTGCGCGCGGGCGACCCCATTCCCCAGCGGCTACTGAACTTTGGCCGCCGCATGGAGGAGCGGGGACGCTTCACTATTCGCAGCCTCCGGATGAAGCACTACTGGGATGAGGTGGCCCTGATCAAGGCGATCTATAACCAGGCCTGGGCCGAAAACTGGGGCGCCCTGTGGATGGACGACGAGGAGTTCAACACCATCGCCAAGGACCTCAAGCTGCTCATCGACCCGGACCTGGCCTATATCGCTGAGGTGGACGGCGAGGTGGTCGGGTTCTCCCTCAGTCTGCCCAATATCAACGAGGCCCTGGCCCATCTTCCCGACGGCCGCCTGTTTCCCCTGGGGCTGCCCAAACTACTATGGCACAAGCGGCGCATCCGCTCCCTGCGCGCGTTCATCCTCGGCGTGCTCAGGCCCTATCGCCGGCTGGGTATTGACGCCGCCTTTTATTTGCGGACTTTTCGCACTGCGCTGGCGAAAGGCTATCGCCTGGCGGAGATGTCGTGGATTCTGGAGGACAACGTGCCGATGATCCACGCCCTACAGAAGATGGGCGCCCGGAAGGCGAAAACCTACCGCATCTACCGACGAAAATTGGACGGGGTTATGGATGGCTAGCGGCAGCGTGGCCAGGCTTGGGCCAGCCAGCATATTTACACGCTGGTAACCGCCATGCACGTTTTCCTCACCGGCGCATCAGGCTTCATCGGCAGAAACCTGGTGCCCTATTTGCAGAGCCGGGGTTGTGAACTTACCTGCCTGTTGCGCGACCCCGAGCGCCTGCCCGAGCCATTACGGTCAACCGTCAGCGTCGTGGTCGGCGACGTGACCCGCCCGGGGACTGAGGTAACCCGGGCGCTGTCAAAAGCGGACGCGGTGGTCCATCTGGCCGCCCGTCTGTGGTCGCATACCTATGCCGAATACGATATCGTCAACCGCCAGGGATCGGAGCAGCTGGTCAAGGTTACCGCCGACGCCGCGGCTTCCCTGCGCAGGTTCCTGATGGTGAGCAGCATTGCCGCCACGGGGCCAGCATTGCCGGGCAAACCGGTTACCGAGTCCACCCCCCCCGCTCCGGTCTCATGGTACGGGCAGACCAAGCTGGCCGGAGAGCAAGCCCTGAACGGAGCTCCGTTCCCCTGGACAATCCTGCGGCCCCCCATGGTGTATGGACCCCATGACCGGGGTATCCGCCGATTCTTCACGCTGGCTGCAAAACACATACGGCCGCAGCTGCACTGGGGGCGGATGGAGCTATCGCTCATTCACGTGCAGGATGTCTGCCAGGCCATCTGGCTGGTCCTCTCATCAGAGGACCGACCTCATTCCAGCTACCTGATCAATGATGGGCAGCCCATCTACAAGGTAAGTGACGTACTCAAGCTCGTGGCCCGGGCCGGCAATGCCTGGACGGTTCCCCTGCCGCTGCCAGCTTGGCTGCTGCGAACAGTTGAATGGTCTCTTACAGCGGGACAGCGACTCGGTTGGTCACCGAAGGGGCTGGCCGCCGATAAGTTGCGGGAAGTGCGCCAGACGGCCTGGACATGTGACAGTACCCTCATGGCCTCGACCCTGGGCTTCAGCCCAGAGATACCCCTCTCCATCGGGATTCCCACCCTGGCCGACTGGTACCGGGAAACGGGTGTGCTGTGAAGGGCCAGCGCTATCATTTTGACCGCTTGATCCTCTGGTACCTGGCGGGCATCTTTGTGATCACCTTTCTGGGGTCCTACAGCGGCCTGCCCTACCTGTTTGCGGCTCTGGTCCATCTGGCACTGATATTCATGGTGCTCCAACTGTCCGCTTCGTCCAGACGGTCGGACATCCGGTCGGCGCTGCGCTGGTTCTATCCGCTGCTGCTCATGGTCCCCCTGCACTACGAGGTGGAGTTTGTAGGCACCCTGCTGCAGGGCGGCGCCAAGTTTGACGTCCTGGTACGGGCATGGGACCAGCGGCTGTTCGGCGGCCACCCGCACCGCTACATGGCCGATGTACTTCCCGGGCCCTGGTGGCGGGAGCTATTTCACCTGCTCTACCTGAGCTATTTTGTCATTGTTGGCAGCGGCTTCTGGTTCGCCTGGCGGAAGGGCCGAAAGGACGGCGAGGCCTCCCCAGCCTTCTTGAGATACGCATTTGTGTTCATGGGGGTTTTTCTCACCTACATGGTGATCTTTATTCTGTTCCCCGTAGTGGGCCCCCACGATGACCGCTTTCTGCGTTTCCATGGCCACGGGTTGCTGGGCCCGCTCATTGACCAGCTGTTCGCTCTCGGAGACAGTGCCGGTGGGGCCATGCCCAGTTCCCACGTTGGGGAAGCGGTGGTGGTGTTTCTGTTGCTTGGGCCCCGGCACCAGGCGATACGAACCGGATTCGTGGCCCTGATCGCCGGGCTGGCGCTGTCCACCGTATACTGCTCATTTCATTACGGCATTGACGCACTGGCCGGACTGCTCACCGGGCCGCTCTTTTACCTGGGATGGAGCTGGGTCTATGGACGCTTGCGCGGGGAAGGATCTGGGTAGCTGCTGGCCAGTCTCCGACGCTGTGTCACGCCGAAGAATTCAGCTAACGATAAGCAAACAGAAAGCGCATGTACTTGAGATGCTGCTTAACCAGGGCGGGATCGGCGCGCTGAACGCGATCCTCATAGACCTCCGTAAGGAAGTTGAGAATTTTGCGATTGAAGATCTTGAGCAGTTTGAACCGGAACGAGAGCGACTTGCCGGTGCTTCGTTTAAATATGTCGATTAACGGCATGATATGCCCCTCCAGAAGATTTCGTTCAAAAAGGGTCTGTGGCATAACATATTTGGTAATATCCTCGACCTTCAGCAGCTCCAGGCCGTAGCTTTTCGCGCGCTCCAGATATTTGTCTTCAATACTGACCACTCGCTTGAAGACATCCGATACCGCCTTCTTGAAGGTTCCGGAAACCAGCAGGTAGCCACCTCGATGAAGGTGATTGATGGTCTGTTGGAAACCCATATCCATATCGAAATAGTTCTGTGATTCGCTCATCAGAACCATATCGAACTTCATGGACGTGTTGAAATTTTCGAATTTGGAATTGTGAAACGCAACTTGCCCATTTCTGTGCTCTTCAAAATACTGGCGATGATTCTCATCCGGCGACAGAGCCGTCACCTGGTGTCCCTGCTCGGCCATAGCCTCGGAAACATCTCCAATACCGCAGCCAACATCGAGAATCGTATTGACCCCATCCGGAATCATATCAATCAAGGTATCGGTGTACCGTTGCTGGGCCACCCTGAAGTTTTTGACGGTGAGATCGTCATTTTCGTTCCAGTAGCCATAATGGAGGGAAGTCAGCTTGAGTACATTGGTAAGGAAGAGTAGCTCAAGGTCGAGGGCTGGATTGGACGAATTTTTATAACTCATTGATCCTCGCAACTTCTTCGCTAAGGAAAAACCTTAGCACTCGTGATATTGAAAATCCGCTAAGGACACCGTACCTGATATTGAGATTTTGGGGAGTACTTTGCGGCAATCCGGCATTCAATCTACGGCTGGGGTCGTTAGGGTCGCAAGGTAAACGTAGCCCCTTCCGGCGCGCGCTCACGTCAGGTGCAGTGGGCATTCCCGGTTCGTCAAGTTGTGCCAGCTGCGCCATCATCTGGCGGAACCAGGTAGGCGTCGCGAGCCAGCAATCAGGCAGAGCCGCAGCAGGAGGAAATGCGGCCGGACAGGGGGCGCTCATCCCGGATTGGCATCGACTGCTGGATTGCCCTGAGGCAGAAATGACATGCAGGAACCCGTGGTTGCCTTAAGTGTAGTGCACACCGCCGATTATTTGAACTCCGGTCGGGCCGGCAGGCTATTTCGATCTTTTCTCCGTCGGCCTTTTGTTCACTCAAACCTCACCCGAGTCGTAAATTTCCCCCAACCGATGGTGACGACTAACCACTAGGGTGAATCTCTCCCCGCCACCCAAACTTCGACCCAGCGATCCGGTTCAATATGCCAAAGGCATCGGGCCCGTGCGTGCCCAGGCACTGGAGGAGGTGGGCGTGCAAACGGTGGAGGACCTGCTCTACTACCTGCCTCGCCGCTATCTTGACCGGCGCAACATCGCGGCCATCTCTGATCTCAAGATCGGCGAGCAGGCTACCGTGGTAGCCCAAGTGGCCGGTCACGGTATCAAGACTACCCGTCGGAAGCGGTACTTTCAGGTGACGGTCACCGATGAAACTGGCATGCTGGTCTGCATCTGGTTTAACCGTTACGACTGGCTCAGGAACCGCTTCAAGGTGGGTCAACGGGTGGCCCTCCACGGCAAGGTGGAGTACTACCAGCAGCTGCAGCTGCTGCACCCCGAGTTCGATTTGCTCGACCAGGACGAGGCCGCCCCTGAGACAGGCATGATTCTGCCCCTCTATCCCGGAACCGCGGAACTGAAGTTGAAGGGCCTGGACAGCCGCCGATTCCGCAGGGTCCTCGCCGGGTGTTGGGAGCGGATGGTGCCGCTTCCGGACCATTTCTCAACAGAATTCAGGCAGCAGTTTGGCCTGCCGGAGCTATCGACCGCCCTGCGTCAGATTCACGCTCCCGATGACGAGGACTGGATCAGGAAGGCCACTCACCGCCTGAAATTCGACGAGCACTTTTTTTTGCAGCTACTCATGGCGCTACGACGGCAATCGCTGGATAGCCTGCCGGGGCGCGCCTTCCCGGACCGCGGCCCAATTGTACGCCAAATATACAAGAATTTGCCCTTTGAACTGACGGCCGCCCAGGTTCGGGTGATGCAGGAGATTCGCGGCGACCTGCAGTCAGGCCGCATGATGAACCGCCTGCTCCAGGGCGATGTGGGCAGCGGCAAGACAGTGGTAGCGCTGCTGGCGGCGGCACTGGTAGCTGGCGCCCAGGCCCAGGTAGCTGTCATGGCTCCCACCGAAATCCTCGCCGAGCAACACTATCGGGCTTTCAGCGGCATGGCCGCCGGAATCGACCTGCCCCTGGCGCTGCTGACCGGCAGCACACCCGGGGCCAAGCGTGCAAAGTTGTTGCGCGAACTGGAGGCGGGGCGCATACTGCTGGTGGTGGGTACGCATGCCCTGATCCAGGAGGACGTCGCCCTGAAGGACCTGGCGCTTATCATAGTGGATGAGCAGCACCGGTTCGGTGTTCTGCAACGTGGACGCCTCATGGAAAAGGGCATCTACCCCCATGTGCTGACCATGACCGCTACCCCCATTCCGCGGACGCTGGCCATCACCTACCACGGCGACATGGATATCTCGATCCTCGACGAGCTGCCTGCTGACCGTCGGCCGGTTTCCACCAGGGTCATCGCTCCCGGCGAGCTACCGAAAGTTTACCAGTCGATGCGCGGCGAGCTGGCGCAAGGCCGCAGAAGCTTTGTGGTCTATCCTGTTATTGGCGATAACGGCGAGCCGCCGGCCGGCAACGCAGCGAACAGCAAGGAATTGCGTTCTGCCAAGGCCGGATATGTCCATCTGAGGGATCAAGTCTTTTCCGACTATAAGGTTGGGTATCTGCATGGCCGCATGAAGGGACCTGACAAGGACGCCATCATGCAGGCCTTCCAGTCTGGCGACCTGCAGGTGTTGGTGAGCACCACGGTGATCGAGGTCGGTATCGACGTCGCGGAAGCCACCGTGATGCTGGTGGAGAATGCAGAGCGCTTCGGTCTGACGCAGCTGCATCAGTTGCGCGGACGGGTCGGCCGGGGACAGTGGCCCGGGCAATGTTTCTTGGTGCAGCGGGGCGGTGGAGAGGAAGCGGCGGAGCGTCTGGCGATTCTGGAACGCACGGCCGATGGGTTTGAAATTGCAGATGAAGACCTTAAATTGCGCGGCCCCGGGGAGCTTTTCGGCGGTCGGCAGCACGGCTTTGATAAGATGCACTTGACGAGCATGGTATCCGATGGCCCCATCATACGGGCTGCCAGGCAGGCCGCATTTTCCATCGTGCAGTTAGACCCACAGCTCAACCGGGCGGAACACCGGCCACTCAAGCAAGTACTTAAGCAAAAATACCACCACCAACTGGACTTTATTACGCTCAATTAGAACCATGACCGAAACACAAAGTGGCCTCCCTGACGATCCCCATTTCGTTGCCCTGATCGCAGACCTGGTCGCCCAAGCCTGGGTGGCGCTGGGCAAAATCAAGCACCCTGTTACGGACAAACTCGAACGCAATATTGCGGCCGCCGGAACCATCATCGATATGTTGGACATGCTGAACCGGAAGAGCGCCGGAAATCGCAGCCGGGAGGAAGACCGGCTCCTGTTGGAATCCATCCAGCAGCTGAAGCTGAACTACATTGCCGAGAAGGATAAACCCGACGAGCCCCAGGAAGAGACGGCTAGCGTTCAGGGGCCCGCTGAGCAGCGCGGCAACGGCGACGATAAAGACGAAAAGATCCGGCCTGCCCGCAGGAAGACCACTTCGAGGAAAAAATCCTCCCCTACCAAGCGCAAAAGGAAACCCAGACCGAAATCTGGAGCCAAGCGCGATGCTTAGACTCAACTATGTGGTCGCCGGGTCGGTCCTGTTTCTGTCCTTCCTGCTTTACCTGGCGACGATGGCGCCCACTGTTTCCTTCTGGGATTGTGGCGAGTTCATCGCCACCGCCTATATCATGGGCGTCCCCCACCCACCAGGCAGCCCCCTGTACCTGCTGGTGGCGCGGCTGTTCAGCATGCTGCCGCTCTTCGAAAACATCGGCGCCCGGGTGAACATCATTTCACCCATCACCAGCGCGTTGGCGGTCTTTTTCCTCTATCTCATTATCGTGTACATGATAACCAGTTGGCGCGGCCCCGTCAAAACGGTGTCCGATGCCCTCATCACCTACGGTGCGGGTGCCATCGGGGCGCTTACTTTCATGGTAACTGACAGTCACTGGTTCAACGCTGTCGAGGCGGAAGTTTACGCGGTATCCACCTTCCTGACGGCCATGACAGTCTGGCTAATACTGCGCTGGAGCCAGAAAGACGACTCCCACAGCCACATTCGCTACATACTGCTGCTGGCCTACCTTTTTGGCCTGGCGGCGGGCATCCATCTGCTTAACCTGCTGACGCTGCCATTCGTCGGACTCATTATCTATTTCCGGCGGCGGGAGTTCAGCTGGCGCGGACTGATGATAACCGTCGCCATTACCTTGGTGGTCTACATGGTCATTCATCTTGGCGTGATCAATGGGCTGCCGCAAATTGCGTTGTCCGGCGGTATCCCTCTGGCCGTAGTAGTCGTCGCGGCACTGTCCTTGGGCTCTATTTGGGCTGTCCGCCGGCGCAACAAGAACGCCAGCATCATCCTGGTTTCATTACTCCTGGTCGTCGTAGGATACTCCACCTACGCGACCATCTTCATCCGGTCCCACCAGGACCCAGCCATTGATGAGAATAACCCCGAAACGACCCGTCGGGCCGTGGCTTATCTTGAACGGGAGCAGTATGGTAATCGGTCGATGTTGTCTATGTTAGATAGAGCCCAGTGGACGCCCGGCAGAAAAAATCTCTACAGCGGGGTCGGAGATTATGTGTGGAACTACCAGATTAGAAAAATGTACGCCCGCTATTTTCTGTGGCAGTTTGCCGGACGGGGGCTATCCACTGACAAAGGGGTCTCAGCTATGGGCGCTAACGCACAGGAGGATGGCGTCCACTGGACCAGATATGGCCTGCCCCTGGCGCTGCTAGTGGGAATATTCGGGTTGGTATACCACATGCGGCGCGACTGGCACCGGGGGCTGGCGGTGCTCACGCTGTTCCTCGCCACCGGCCTGTTGATCATTCTCTATCTGAATCAGCCCGATCCCCAGCCCCGGGAGCGGGACTACTCCTACGTGGGGAGTTTCTTTGCCTGGTCCATCTGGATCGGTATAGGTGTGGCCGGCCTGTTGGAATTGCTCTCCCAGCGGCTACCCACTGCGGCCCTGCGACGAACCGCTCTACCGGCCGCCCTGGGTTTAATTCTTGTCAGTATGCCGGGTGTGATGTTGCTGGCCAACTACCACCAGCATGATCGAACGGGAAACTATGTGGCTTGGGACTATTCCTATAACCTGTTGAACAGTTGCAGAGAGAACGCGATCATTTTTACGAACGGTGATAATGACACCTTTCCGCTGTGGTACCTGCAAGAGGTTGAGAAGGTGCGCAAAGATGTGCGCGTGATTAATCTCAGCCTGCTGAATACCGATTGGTACATCACCCAGCTGCGTGACTTCGAGCCCCGGCTGCCCTTGAAACTCACAGATCAGGATATTCAGGCGATGACCCCCATCCCGTGGGAAACCAAGACCGTAAAGGTGCCTGTGAATCCGGCCGTAAGTGAGGCCTCCCACATTGAGTGGAGTTTAGCCCCTACCTTCGGTGGCCGGTATATTCGTACACAGGACCGGATGATCGTGCAACTCATCAAGGACCTTAACTGGACCCGGCCGATCTACTTTGCGGTCACTGTCGCCCCTGAAAACAAGATCGGTCTGGACAAGTATTTGGAGATGCAGGGACTGGTGTTTGAGCTCATGCCAACGCCCGTGACTCGCATCAACCTGGAGAAGTTGCGAGAAAATCTTCTGGACACCTACCGCTACCGCAATCTGAACGACCCCTCCGTTTACTACAACCCCAATATTCAGCGCCTGATGCAAAATCTGCGCGCCAATTTCCTGCAACTGGTGGTGGATGGCGTGGTTCGCGGGGAGCCGGATGTGGCGCAACTGTATCTGGATACCCTTGCCGCCCTTATTCCGGAGAGCGTCATTCCCATAACAAATAAGCGCCTTTACCAACAGGTGAGCGAGCTCTATGGCGAAGCGGGAGATAGCGTGGAACTGCGGCGGCGTATTACTGAACTTCCACAAGAATTTTTGCGGACACCCCAAGATTATCTTTGGGTTGGCAGCATGTACACCAGAGTCTTGAACGATGATAAGGCTGCCGAAACAATTTTTAGTAACCTGTATTCCCTCTATCCCCGTGATGGTGAGGTAGTGGGTTCGCTGGTGCAGTTCTACCGCTCTCAAGAGCGCAACCCTGACGCCGCACGAGTACTGCGGGAGTGGCTGAGTTTCAATGCCCAGGATAAGGGCGCTCGCCAGCTCCTGAATGAGCTCCAGGCGGAGTCTGCCTCAGGCGGCGCTGAGACGCCCTGACGCGCCGCACCCAAGACGCAACAGCCCCCGGCCCGCAGGCCCAGAATTGACCGCGTCACCTTGACCCTCCCGCCCCAACCTGCCGTCAGCGTCATCATCGTCAATTACAACGGCCTGGCATTTTTGCAGACCTGCCTCAGCGCACTGGCCCGGACGACCTACAAACATATGGACACCCTGATGGTGGACAACGGGTCAAGCGATGGCAGCGTCGCCTTTGTGGCCGAGCACTATCCTACTGTCCGGGTTATCCCCAGCAGTACGAATCTGGGCTACAGTGGCGGCAATAACCTGGGCATCAAAGAGGCCCCTGGCGATATTGTGGTTTTGCTCAACAACGACACAGAAGTGACCCCCGGCTGGCTGGAACCCCTGGTCGCCGAGTTTGGCACCGACGATGGCATTGCCGCCTGTCAGCCAAAAGTCTTGAGCGCCACCCGCCCCACCGCCGCCCCGAAGTGTGCGGCGACGATATCCAGCGGCTCGCGCGCCATGGAAACGCCGCGCAGA
>JADFSS010000039.1:1524-19565 GCA_022560655.1 Candidatus Neomarinimicrobiota bacterium | reverse complement strand
CACCTCATCGAGGAGCCGGTCGCGGCGGCCATCGGAATCGGGCTGGACATCTCCCAGCCGGTGGGCAACATGATCGTCGACATCGGCGGCGGCACGACGGAAATTGCCGTGATCGCATTGAACGGCATTGTCACCAAAGAGGCGATCCGTGTGGCCGGTGACGAAATGGACGAGGCCATTGTCAACTGGTTCCACAATGAGCACAAGCTTGAAATCGGCTACCGCACTGCTGAGATGATCAAGTGCAATGTGGGGGCCATCTCGACGGATGGCAAAACCAGGATTGTCATCAAGGGGCGCGATCTGGTGACCGGCATACCCAAAACCATCGAGGTTCCGCCCGATGAGATTCGCAAGGCCCTGTCGGATACGCTTTTCCAGATACTTGCTGCCATCAAGCGGGCGCTGGAGCGCACCCCGCCGGAATTGAGCGCCGACATCCTGGACCGCGGGATCATCCTCACCGGCGGCGGTTCCATGCTGAAGGGTCTGGATGAAATCCTGCGGCAAGAGACCAACTTGCCCGTTCACGTGACCGAGGAACCGCTGACCGATGTGGTCATTGGCACGGGATATGTGCTGGAGCATATCAAGGATTTCTCCGCGGTGCTTTTCTAGCCGCGCGTCCCATCCACAGACAGGTGCGGAACCTCTTCGAGCTCCTCTACTACATCCGGGAGACGCTGCTGTTGCTGCTGGCCGTGCTCGTTGCTCTCGTGCTGCTGTTGACGGGAGACTCACGACAATCGTTTGCGCTTCAGGGGTTCGTAGTGGCTGCGACGGGTGCGGTACCACGCCCAAGTCTGGGCATCAGTGACATGATCGGTTACCGCGACAAGAACCAGGTGCTGAGGGAGCAGGTCACCAAATACAGGCTGCTTAATGCGGAGTTGGCCGATATGGCCAGGGAGAATGAGCGCCTGCGCAGGATGCTGAGGTTCACGAAAGAATCTCCGCATAAACTGCAAGTGGCAGAGGTGGTGAGCCGGGGCGCGTCAAGCGTGCTGAGCACCCTGACACTCAACATCGGCTCGCAACACGGTGTGGTACCCAATGTTCCTGTCTTGACCATGGACGGGCTGCTGGGCAAGACCCTCACGGTGGCGCGGAATGCCACCATCATACAACTGATCTCGGACCGGAATTTTCGGGTTTCAGTAAAAGTGGGTGCGGAGGGATCGCGGGGTATTTTGAAACCGTTGTACGGTCTCTCGGCGGAAGTTACGGGGATTCCCGTTACCGTCCCGATTCGCCCCGGCGACGCGATCACCACTTCCGGCTTCTCCGACATCTATCCCAAGAACTTGCCCGTGGGGGTGGTCGCTGAGGTGGAGAGCGTGCCGGGGGAGAATTTCAGCCGCCTGAAGGTGCGGCTGCACGCCAATCCCTTCGAAGTGGAGCACGTGTTCGTTATGGTGATCGATGGGCCCGATTCTTAAAACCTTGGCCCTATTTGCGGGGGTGCTGCTGGCCCAGATCAAGCTGGCGGATTACCTCCGCCTGGGTGAGATCCGGCCGGACTTCATTCTGGTTTTCCTGGTATTTCTGTCAGCCCGGTATGGCCGGTTAGCCGGTATTCTGGGCGGCTTCGGCGCCGGATTGATACAGGACCTGAGCGGCGCCCTCAGCATCCTGGGAGCCAATACGCTGGCCAAACCCATTGTGGGCTACACCCTGGGCACCCTGAATGGAACCACAACGGTCTGGACCCCGAGGATCATGAACCTGTATGTCTATGGCGCCCTGCTGGTGCACGCAGTGGTGTTTCAGGCGGCCATGAGTCTGGGCCTACAGATGCCGATAGGCGTGCTGGTCAAGCGCATTGTGCTGGAGACCTTCATCTCCAGCACGTTGGTAACCGGCCTGCGCTACATGGTTCCCCTGCTGCCGGCCCGGGCATGAATCTGCCGCAGGCAGCGACCCTGGCCCGCCGGCGGAATGTTCTGGCCGCGGGCATTGTCTTGCTCATGGGTGGCGTCGGCTTGCGCTATTTCCAGCTGCAGATTCTGAACCACGACCAATACCGCACGCACGCTGAAAAGAACAGCATCAGGGAAGTCCGATTGCCGGCACCCCGCGGCCTGATGTTTGACCGCCACGGGAAATTTCTGGTGACCAACCGCTCCCAATACAGTTTGGCGGTGATCCCGGCTGAAGTGCGCAACAGCCTGGATGAACTGTCGCAGCTGGGCCGCTATTTAGATATTTCGGCGGAAACGATCGGGCGCATCGTGGCGGAAGCGGACGGACCCTACCGACGGTTTCAGCCGGTGACCCTGTACAGCGATGTAGGTTTTACGCAACGGTCGCACATCGAGGAGCACCGCCTGGAGTTTCCAGGCATATTCTTTGTGGACGAGGCCCTCCGTCACTACCCGTCACGCGCCCGGGCCACCCATCTGATCGGCTACCTGCGCGCAATCTCCACCGAGGACTTTGCTCAGTACCGGCGCGAGGGTTATTACATGGGGGACGTGGTGGGCGCGGCAGGGCTGGAGCGGGAGTATGAGCGGGTGCTCCGTGGCAGGGATGGCTACCGGTACCACCTGGTGGACAATCTGTTGCGGGACCTGGGTGCAGTGCCCAACAAACCTACGTTGCGTCCCACGGCCGGGCAGGACGTGCATCTGTCGCTGGACCTGGATATGCAGGCCTTGGGCGAGCGGCTCATGGAGGGGCGGCGGGGAGCGCTCATCGCCATGGAGCCAACGAGTGGCGAGATTTACGCTTATGTCAGTGCGCCTGATTATGTACTGGCCCCTTTCACCGGGCCCGTTCCGGTGGCACTGTGGCAGCAGTGGCGGGACCACCCCGACAAGCTGCTGCTCAACCGGCCCGTTAACGGGCTCTACCCACCGGGCTCGGTCTTCAAGCTGGTGGCGGCCGCAGCCGCCCTCGCCGCCGGCGAAATAGATCCCTCGGCAACGATTGAGTGCAACGGCATCTACCGGTTCGGCAATCGGAATTTCCATTGTAATATCTGGCCGGGTCACGGCGAGGTAAACCTGGAGGATGCCCTCCGCCTGTCCTGCAATATTTACTTCTACAAACTCATTCAATGGATCGGGTTCGAGGCCTGGGAGGATATGGCCACCCGATTTGGATTTGGGCAGCCCACCGGCATCGAAATGCCGCAGGAATCCACCGGGCTGGTACCCGACCCGAGCTACATGGACCGCAAATATGCGGACGTGGGCTGGACTGCCGGGCATCTGCTTAACCTGGTCCTGGGGCAGGGCGACCTTTTGGTCTCGCCCCTGCAAATCGCCCGTATGACCGCCGCCATCGCCAATGGCGGCCGGCTGGTGAACCCTGTCCTGGTGAGGTTCCCGGCCAGGCCGTCCCGCCGGAAAGAGTATGTGGAACTGCTGCCCAGCATTTGGCGCGACCTGCGGGCAGCCATGTACCAGGTCGTCAACGGGGACCAGGGGACCGGCTTCCGAGCCAAGGTTTCGGGCGGTGACATATTTGGCAAGACGGGCACGGCCCAGAACCCTCATGGGGCGGGGCACTCCTGGTTTACGGGCTTTGTAAAGACGATCAGCGGCAACGAAATGGTGGTGACGATCTTGGTGGAGCAGGGCGGGTTGGGTTCGCGCACGGCAGCTCCGCTGGCGGCAGAGATGTTTCGCTTCTACATCGATAGATATAGCAATGGTGCAGGGGACCTGGCTCAAGTCCCTTAAAGGCCAGCCCGGTCTCATCGTCTGGGATAAGCTCCTGCTGGCGCCCGTCGTCTTGCTTATGGGGATGGGTCTCCTCGCGCTCTATAGTACGAGTTTATCAGCGCCACTGGTCCACTCGACATTTTTCCGACAGACCGTTTGGCTGGGCTTCGCTCTGCTGGCCGTCGGGCTGCTCAGATGGCTTCATCCACGGATCTACTACGAACAGGCCTATCGCGTTTACGGCGTGCTGCTGCTGTTGCTGCTGGCGACCTATTTCATGCCGGCGTTCTCGGGCGGGCATCGCTGGCTGGTCCTGGGCTCACTACGCATTCAGCCCGCAGAAATCGGCAAAATCGTCGTGGTGGTGGCCATTGCCCGGTATCTCACCGATTACCAGAAATACCTCGAAAAATTTCCTTATGTCCTGGTTCCCATCGCGCTGGCCTTGCTGCCAGCCATCATCATCATCGGACAACCGGATCTGGGGACCGCCATTATCTATCTCGCCGTGGCAACCGTGATGATGTACTGGGCGGGCGTCTCGTCGTTCTATCTGTTCGTCATTCTGGCGCCGGTCATAAGTCTGGCGGCCGGCTTCAACTTTTACACCTTTTCGGTATGGATGCTCTTGGTGGTCCTGGTGCTCTATTTTTCTCGACCCCGCCTCAGGTGGAGCAGTCTCATATTTGCGGTTAATGCCCTTTTTGGAACCCTGGCGCCAACACTCTGGAATCGCCTGCAGCCTTACCAGCAGCGACGTATTCTCACCCTCCTGGATTCCTCGGCCGATCCCCATGGAGCGGGCTACCAGGTGCTCCAATCCCAGACGGCCATTGGCTCGGGCGGCGTGTTTGGCAAGGGCTTGGGCGAGGGCACGCAGACCCACTTGCGGTTTCTTCCCGTCCGCGACACCGATTTCATCATTGCGGTTATTGGGGAGGAGCTGGGCTTCCTCGCCATCCTCGCGATCCTGGTGCTGTTTGCCTGGCTGCTGCTCCGGCTGCTTGACCGCGCCTCCACGACCCAGTACCGGTTTGCGAGTCTCACCATTATCGGGTTCGCTACCATATTCCTGGTGCACGCCATCGTAAATATGGGCATGGCCACGGGGCTGATGCCGGTGACCGGCCTGCCCTTGCCCTTCATAAGCTACGGGGGGTCGTTTCTGGTGACCTGTCTGTCGATGGTGGGGATCACGCACTATCTGCTGGCCGGGGAGCCTTAGCGCAACCGCCGCCGGGCCCCATACCAGAACCGATGCCGGTCTGGCGGCGCTGGTTGACCTATGGGCGTGCGTCGTTGCCGTCACAGGGCTCAGGTGTTAACTTTTGGCCGTTCATTCTTGCAACCAACGCACTAACCAACGCTAGCGGAGGATCAATGCAGTGCCGGCAGGCCCCTGTCTGGGCGGTAACCATAGCGCTTATGGGCGCATCCTTGGGGCTGCCCGCGAACCTGGGCGCGGCGGGTGCACCTGGCGAGGCTTCCAGGCTGGAACGGCCAGGGGTTGCAGCTGACCGGCAGCAACGCCAATCAAGAAGGACATCGCGCTCCTCCCAGTCCAGCGTAAGCCAGGAGCTGCGCCGGTTAAATGGCCGGGTTGCGGCCCTCAAGAGTGACAACGACAGCCTCAAGGCCAGGGTAGCTCTTCTGGAGCAGACCATTGGGGACCTCACCGGCGCCCTCCCCCAGCTGAAGGCGTCGCTGCAATCGGCGCTGACCGCCAAATCCGCCATGGACAGCTCGGAGCTGGCCTTCGTCAATCAAATGAGCCTGATGATGAACAAGATCAGGTTGCTGGAGGACAAGGCGGCCTATATCGACAGCACCAACTTTGAAATTCTGTCGCAGCTGGTGCTCATCGAGAACAAGATCGTATCCCTCACCAGTAGTTTCAATGACATCATGGCCGCCCGGCAGGGGGCTGTGGCGACAGCTTCGCCGGTGTTGAGCGATGAGGCCTTCCGCCAGCGCTATGTTGCTGCCCTCACAACGTATCAGAATGGGCAGTATTCCGAGGCTGCACAGAAGTTTACCGACCTGATCAGAACCGGTACTCAGCACGAGTTGGCTGACAATTCGCAGTATTGGCTGGCGGAGTGCTACTACGCCTCCAAAAACTACAAGCGTGCCATTGCGGAGTTTGAGCGGGTATTTACCTTTTACGGCTCCGACAAGGGTGATGACGCCCGCTACAAGATCGCCCTCAGTTATTGGAACGTCGGCAGCCAGGAGCGTGCCCGGATCGAGTTCCGCAAGCTGCTGGACGAGTACCCCAACAGTGAGCTCGACGTGAAGGCGCGCCGCTATCTGCAAACCCGCTAACAGCGTTCCAGCCGGTCCGTAAGCAGCTTTCATGTCGACCTTAAAAGTCTACTATCTTTCGTCCGAGATCGCCCCGTTCTCAAAGACTTATTCGCTGGCCCACTTTTCGCGACGAATCTGTTCGGTCTTTCAGGAACGTGACTTCGACATCCGGCTCATCCAGCCCAAGTATGGCTACATCAGCGAGCGCAAGTTTATTCTCCGGGAAGTCATCCGCCTGCGGGACATGCCCATTACGTTCAATGGCGAAGAACGGATCGGCAGCGTCAAGTCGGCCTTTATTCCCAACACCAAGGTGCAGGTCTACTTCATGGAGGACCGGGAATATTTCAAGCCGGTCACCAACCTGCTGTATAAGGCGCGCAACGGGCGCATGCTGAAGGACAACCCTGAGCGCTACGCCTATTTTGCCCGGGTAGCGCTGGAGAATCTGAAGCACCTGTTCTGGAAGCCGGACATCATCATCTGCAACGACTGGCAAATGAGCTTTGTGCCGATACTCTATCAGCTCCAGTACGCCCAGCAGGAATTCTACCAGGATATCAAAGTCGTGTTCTTAATGCATACTGCCAACCAGAACGCCTACTTTCCCAAAGCGTCGTACGACACCATTGATCTATTCTCAGGGGCTGATGACCGGCTGCCCGCATCGGCGGAAACCCTGAACAACCTTGAACTGGCGCTGAAATTCGCCCACCACTCATGGGCGGTTCATGGCCCGGATGATCAGCTGGCGCAGGATCTGATCGGCGCCCCCGACATTGCCAACCTGATCAAGTCCCAACGCAACGTAGGCACACTGGCGGTGGACAGCGACACCGACGAGGCCTGGATGAAGTCCGCCGACCAGTTGGAGAAGTATCTGCGGAACCTTTGATCCGCCCTCCCGTTTTCAAACCGTCATGCCAATACCGCTTTCAATCCTGGATGCCAGGGGTCATTATGCCCAGCCTGCGCTAGCCCTCGGGCTGGCGCTGATGGTGGCATCCTGCCAGCAGAATCCGCTGGCGGTGCCGTTGCCAGGCAGCCAGTGGAGCTTGCAGACCACCGTGGTGGACTCCATGATCGCGGCGCCGGTGGTGCGCACCCCCGGACACGGTGCCAGCCTGACCCTGTACGCGGGCGAGTCGGATAAGTCCGGATTTCGGCGGTCGGAGATCCTGATCAAATTCGGCAGTGTCGATACCACCAACTGGGAACAGCTCCTCGGGGTTGAATTAATCCTCATCCAGAGGGTTTTTGAGACCGATTTGCCGGAACTCGGCGAGCAGTTTGAACTCCTCACTGTCGATGAGCCGGATACGGCCTGGAGCGAGTCTGATACCAGCGTGGTGCCAGGTGATTTTCCCGTTTTGGCGCAGGGATCCAATGCTGCCCTGCTGGAGGACACCGTGACGGTCTTTGTGGGTGGCCTGGCCACCGATTCAGTTATGGCGCACCTGGCCTTCCCCGTGGATACGCTGATCTTGCGTAACTGGGCCACCGGTGAGCAAGCCAACAACGGCTACCTGATCCGAAGCCTGGAGGCCGACGGCCTCAGCGCGTTCCACGCCCGGGGCAACGCCAGCCTGTCGCCCTACCTGGCCCTGGCATTTGCCGACACCACCTCTGAGGGGGCGGATACGGTTAGCTACCAGTATCGACGTCCCACCGCCGACATGAGCATTTATCCAGGGGGCGAAGGTTCCGCGCCACCCGTCCCGCCCCTGCCTCAGGACGACGGCTCCCTGGTGCTCAATCACAGTCTGGGCCTGCGGACCTTTCTCGATTTCAGCCCCACGTTTGTGGCCAACACGGTGAGCGCGGTGGTTGGCGCCCGCCTGATTCTGAAGCGCCGGCGGGAGGCATCGCGGCTGACGGCCGGCCAGGTGGCGTTGGCGGTCTTGAGGCGAGCTGAGTCTGCGGAGCTGGGGGACTCTTCCGTAAGCTTGTCGGGGTCATTCAGCTACGTGGCGGGCGCGGATAGTGCGGTGCTCAACCTCGTCAGTCTCTTGAGCGCGATCATCACTGGAACGGTGGAAAACTTCGGGCTGGAGATTGGAGTCCTTCCACGCTACAACGATTTCGACCACCTCACTTTCTGGGGTCCCGACGCCGACCCTGCCCTGCGGCCCAGGCTGGAAATCCTGTATAGCCAGCCCTATGTGGAGGCGGTGGTGCCCTGATGGCGGGGCTCCGGACAGTGTCAGGGATCGTGCTGCTGCTGGGCGCGCTGCTGCAAACGCCCGCCCGGGGGCAATCGGGACTGGAACTGACCGGCTTTGGCATGATTCGGCCAGCGCCTGACGTGATTAGTCAGAGCATGGGCAGTATCACCACGATTCCAGGGCGGACCAGCGGCTGGCTGTTCTCCATGCCGGCCAGCTGGTATAACATACGGGCTACCCAATTGCAGGTGTCGGTGGAAGCCGGTGAGTCGCAGCTGGGCCGTTTTGGCTCCCGCAACCGCAGCGGTCCACAGAGCTTCCACTTCCTCATGCACGCCAACCGCCGCACCAGCTACGGGCTGGGCATCCGCCCCGTAACCAGGCTTGACATGCTGTTCACCGATTCCAGCGGCGTGTTCTTCTTGCCGGGCGACACCCTGCGCTACGTACAGTCGCGCTCGGCCACCGGCGGCATATCGGAACTTGTCCTGGGCTATTCCCGGCGCCTGCGGCCCTCGCTTTCCGTCGGAGTGACGCTCAATGTACTGTTCGGCACCGTCACGCAGCAGGACACGATCTCCTTTCTGGACCAGGGCTCATGGACCGAGCCGTTTCCCATCTCCCGGGCCGAGCGGCGGCTTGAGTTCACCGGCCGAACCCTGGGATTGAGTCTGCTGGCGTCGGTTCCGCCAAAATCCAGGGGATCGCTGGGCCTGCGGGTTGTCTTGCCCATCGTCCTGGATCTGATAGAGGCGCAGAATTACGCCACGGCCAGGTCCAGTCTAAACCCCGTGCGACACAAGGACGTGGGCACGTCCCGCATGCTTGCGCTGGGCTACGGTCTGGATCTCGGCAAGCGTCAGCGGGTGATGGCCGAATTGGCAATTGCGCAGCTGGCGGAGGACAACAAAAACGACCTCGTGTTCGATCAGCACTTGAGGAGTTCCCTGTTCATGGGAGCGGCCTGGACGCTGGCGCCCAGCGGCGAGGAGTTCATTCTACCCGGCCGACTGGATTATCGCATGGGTTTTTACCGCCGCGAGTATTACCTTTCCGGCTCCCAAGACGGCCCCTTGAGAGAAACGGCCCTTAGCATTGGGATAGGAATCCGATCAGTACGGTTCCGGCATCGGTTGGACCTGGCGCTGCAGGTCGGTCAGCGAGACAGTCTCTTACCCGATGTGCTCCGAGAAGATTTTTATCGTGTATCCATTGGGATAACCACGGCCGAATTATGGTTCGCCCGACCTAAAAAGGAGTGGGATTAATTACTGTGAGCAATATTGGGATCAGTCCGGGCCGCCTGTTGGCCATATTGGGAGTGGGTGCTGTGTTGGCGACAGTCCAGATGTGCGCTCCAGCCGCATCCGGCAGCGCGGAGCAGACCTCCGCCCTGTCCCCTGAGGAGCTAAAGCGGCGTGAGCGGGAGTGCCTCATCGCTCTGTCAAACGCCTGGGAATATTACAAGAATCAGGAGTTCGATTCTTCCGTGCGGAACTACCGCCACCTGGTGGCTTTGGGCTGTGGCAAAGAGTTCGCCGATGATGTCTACCTCTACTTTGGCCGTGCCTTCCTTGAAATTGGCAAGTTGGACAGCGCCATTTGGGCCTTCAAACAGGGCCTTAAGTATCTGCCGGAGAACAAAAACCTGCTGGAAAACATCGCCTATGCTTTGGGCCGGCAGCAGAATACCGATGAGCAGATCTACTACTACCAGCGCTATATCGAGGTCGACCCCGAGAATGCTGAGGTGTATACGACGCTGGTCGATCTGCTGCGTAAAGGGGGACGCTTCGATGACCTGTTGATCACCCTGAACCAGTGGCTGGAGTCCGACCCGTCGAATGCCGCTATTCAGAGTGATCTCATTGCCGCCTACGAGGAGGCCGGTGAAAACCCCCTCAGGTTTATGGAACGGCGCTGGCGCGACAATCCCGATAAGGCCCAGTGGGGCATCGACTATGCCGCCAAGCTGGTTGATATGCTGGACCATGCCACCGCCTACCGGGTGCTGGAGGAGGTTATCCGGCGCACCCCCACCGCACGGGCAGCCTACAACCTGTTGGCCGAAACAGCCCTGGATGAGGGTGATGTGGACCGGGCGATCTCGGCGCTGGAGCGACTGTTTGGGGTGAATCCCACCGATGATCGGGCGGCCATGGAACTGGCCCGCTCCTATCTGCGGAAGGCGAGCTTTGAGCGCGCCCTGCAATGGGCTCAGACGGCGCTGCGCGTGACGACCAACGGGGGGGAAATGCTCTATGTCCGGGCAGAGGTTTACTTTGACACGGCTGAGGACTGCGTCATCGGCCGCGAGACCGGGATCGCCAGCTTCCAGGACAAGTTGGTCTATCAGATGGCCTATGAGGATTATAAGGCGGCGCTGGACAAGGGCTACCGCCGTGCCCGAACCCGGGCCGATTTCCTGGAGAAAAATCTGGTTCCCAGCAAAGGGGACTGGTTTCTGCAGCCTGCCGATATCCGGGTGTTCAAGCCGCAAGGAGATTGCTACGGCTGGATCACGCGGACGGTCAGACGGCCCTAGAGAGATAAACAGGCACACGAGCTGTGCTGGGCAAATAGCCGGCCAAGTGACCGGGACCGGCAAAGGATGATACCCTGAAGGGCGCGGCCGTTCCCATGCTTTCCACGACCGGACCAGGCACGATGAACAGCACCCTGCTGCAAGCACAGGACCCAGCGCTCTTTGCCGCGCTCCAGGGTGAGCTGGGCCGGCAGCAAAACACCCTGGAGCTGATCGCTTCGGAGAACATTGCCAGCCCGGCGGTGATGGCAGCTGCCGGCACCGTCCTCACCAACAAATACGCCGAGGGCTATCCCGGCAAACGCTACTACGGCGGCTGCGAATTCGTGGATCAGGCGGAGGAGCTGGCCAGGGACCGGGCCCGGAAGCTCTTCTCGTGCGACTATGCCAATGTCCAGCCCCACTCCGGCAGCCAGGCCAATATGGGGGTCTACTTCACGGTGCTGCGACCCGGCGACACAATCATGGGGCTCGACCTGGCCCACGGCGGCCACCTGACGCATGGCAGCCCGGTGAACTTTTCCGGGCAGATGTACCATGCGGTGGCCTACGGGCTGGAGCGGAAAACCGGACGGGTCGATTTTGTCCAGGTGCGACGGCTGGCCCGTGAGCACCGCCCCAAACTTATCGTCTGCGGCGGCAGCGCCTACCCGCGGCAGATCGAGTTTCAGCAGTTCCGCGAGGTGGCCGATGGCGTGGGCGCCCTGCTCATGGCCGACATTGCGCACCCGGCCGGGCTGGTAGCCACCGGACATCATCCCTCGCCCTGGCCGCACTGCCACTTTGTGACTTCCACAACGCACAAGACCCTGCGCGGTCCCCGTGGCGGCCTGATCCTGATGGAACATGACGGTGAAAATCCCTGGGGCGTGGTGGCGCCCAAAAGTGGGCGGGTCAAGCGGACCGGGGAGCTGCTGGACAGCACCATCATGCCGGGGATTCAGGGTGGACCCCTTATGCACATTATCGCCGCGAAGGCGGTTGCTTTTGGCGAGGCCCTGGAGCCAGCGTTCAAGACCTATTGCGGCCAGATTGTGCGCAACGCTGCCACGCTGGCGGAAAGTTTTCTCGAGCTGGGCTACCAGCTGGTATCGGGCGGGACCGATACGCACCTCATGCTCGTGGACCTGAGCGACCGCGACATTTCGGGCAAGGCCGCCGAGGAGGCCCTGGAAGCCGCCGGACTGACCGTCAACAAGAACATGGTGCCCTTCGATGAGCGCAGCCCCATGGTCACCAGCGGTATCCGCATTGGCGCGCCGGCGGTCACCACACGGGGCATGGGCGCGACCGAGATGGTGCTCATCGCCGGATTTGTGGACCGGGTGCTCCGCGACCCGGAAGACGAGGCCACCAGGCTGGCGGTGCGGCAAGAGGTGACGGAGCTGTGCCGGCAATTCCCCCTGTACCAGGCGTGAAGGCATGACCTGCCCCTATTGTCAGTCCAGCGAAAGCAAAGTTGTGGATAGCCGCACCGTCAATCGTGACGGGTCCATCCGCCGCCGCCGGGAGTGCCTTGACTGCCAGCACCGGTTTACCACCTACGAGTACGTGGTCCAGCATCCACTGCTGGTGGTGAAAAAGAACGGACAACGGGTGGAATATGAGCGCCAGCGGATTGAACGCAGCATCCGCATCGCCTGCAACAAACGGCCCGTGTCCGCTGACCAGATCATGCAAGCCGCTGCCACGGTCCAACGCAAGATTGAAGAGCTAGGCAAGCCGGAGGTGGCGTCGGAGCAGATCGGGGACTTGGTCATGCAGACACTCAAGGAGCTGGATAAGGTTGCCTATGTCAGGTTCGCATCGGTCTACCGATCTTTTGAGGATATTGGCGAGTTCCGGACAGAGATCGATCAGTTGCAGGGCTAAACTTGTGCTGATGGATCTGGGAATCCGCTCAAGTTTCGCGGCGATTGACCGATAAAGGGGCTGTGTGGCTCTTTCCCAAGATCTGCTGGGAATTCTGGTATGTCCCCAATGCAAGGGAGAGCTTGACTACCAGGAGCAGGAGCAGCGCCTGATCTGCGGCTCTTGCCGGCTGGCTTATCCGGTCGAGGACGACATCCCCATCATGCTGGTTGATCGAGCTCACACTTTGAATGGGCCCGGAGTCGTTAACTTGACAAGCTAAAAAGCTTACCCGTATATTGCACTCCTAACATGGAGGATTCTGTACAGAGTCGTTTCGTTATCAGCTGTTTGAACGCGACCGGAGTCGGTCGCCCAGTAATACTTGGTCAGCACCCTGCGTCCGGCTGCGGTTTGGCGGCGGGGCTAGCGTGGTTGCGGCCAGCTTAAAGACCTGAAGGAGCATGCTGCCATGAAGCGACTTGGAATCCTATTTACTTCCGTCTTTCTATTGTTTAGTGGGTTGAGCGCTCAAAGCACCGCCTCAGCCATATTCCTGCTCATTGCGCCGGGCGCATCCGCAGGCGGCACCGGGGAAGCCCAGGTTGCGGTGGCCAATGACGCTTATGCCAGCTACTGGAATCCTGCTGCTCTGGCGTTCCTGCCGAAGCGGGAAGTGGTCTACCAGCGGGCCCAATGGTTGCCGGGCCTGGTGGACGACATCGTTTACAACTTCCTGGGTTTTCGCTACAACCTGCCCCAGGTGGGCACCTTTGGCGGGCACCTCATCTATCTGGATCTGGGCAGCCAGGAGCGGCGGGACGAAAATAACGTGTTTCTAGGGAATTTCCGCAGCAATATGGCCGCCCTCACCCTCAGTTTTGCCACCAAGATGTCGCCCCGCTCTTCCATCGGTTTCAACGCCAAGATTATTTACCAAAACCTGTCAAGTATCGGCACGGGCGGTGAGGGCGGCAAGGGCATCTCAACCGATTTCGCCTTTGACATTGCCTATTACCGCCGGCAGTTTATTTTCGACCGTCTCGATCTGGGCCTGGCGGTGACCAATGTGGGTCCCAAGATTGCATTCATCGATGAAGACCAGGCCGATCCGGCGCCCACGAACATGAAGCTGGGCATCAAATGGCGCCTGGTTGAGACCGAGTTCAACCGCGTCTCCCTGCTGTATGATATCAATAAACTGCTGGTGACCAGCTATCCCAATATCGATTACGATGGCAACGGCTTCATCGGCGGGTTTGATGCCGACGGTAATCCCTCGCTCGGCGACGAGTATGGTGCCAATGGCAAGCGCGAGGCGAACCATACGGACCCCTGGTACCTGGCCTTGTTCACGTCCTGGGTCGACGACTGGAACTTCGGTGGTGACGTGGACCGGAACGGGAACAAAATCATCGATGAAGAAGAGCAGGGCAACAGGAGCGAGGGCACCATTGCCGATGAACTGGACACGATTACCCACAACGTAGGCCTTGAATACTGGTATTCGGACTATTTTGCCATTCGGATGGGTTATATCTACGACAAACTGGGCAAACTCTGGAATCCTACTTTCGGGGCGGGCATTCACTACGGGCCGTACGGCTTTGATTTCGGCTATATTTATGGTAAGACTGGCCACCCCCTGACCAACACCATGCGTTTCTCCCTGAATATGGCCTTTTAGCCCGGCCTGATGAAATCACCGAAAATCCCGCGCTGGTTCCAGTGTGGGATTTTTTCTAGGCGGTACGGGTGGCTCCTGATGTTGCCCCTGGCCCTGCTGGGCCAGCAGCCGGACCGCATCATGATGCAGCTGCCGGCGGCAGGCGCAGGACGCGTCTCGCCTGCCCGTCAGTCCGCGCCATCCATTCTGGCGTTGCGGGTCGCCTTCACCCCCGACAGCAATCTCTCCACCACCGGAGACGGGCGCTTCCTGATGGAGATTGCCACGCCCCGCTGTGAAGGCCCCCCCGGCACGGCCTTTCTGGTGGACCCGCCGCCGCATGATGCGGCTTATTTCGCCGCGCAGCTGCAGGCGATTGCGCATTACTACGAACAGGTCTCCCGGGGGCAACTGGCCATCGATCTGGCTGGCAGCCTGGTCTTCCCGCCGGAGGTAGATTCTGCTCTGGTGGTGGGGCCCATGGCGAGCTATCGGCCTGTGAATGAGAACGAGACCAGCGACGCGCTGCTGGTGAACCTGTACGCGGAGAGCCTGTTGGCCGCCCATGCCCATCCAGCGGGGGTGGACCTGCTGGCCTACGATGTGGTGGTGGTCTTTCACCCCGGGCTGGGGCAGGACTTCACCTACCCGGGCCCCGATCCCACACCGTTGGACATCCCCAGCACCACCGTTGACCTCGACATGATCGAGGCCGCCCTGGGCACGCGGGGAATCCCCCTGCCGCCCGACAATGATCTATTTGACCGGCCCGGCATTCTGCTGCCGGAGGGGCAGAACCATATCTACTACGACATCGTCGAGGACATTTTCCCCGGTGTCCTCGATTATTGCGACCTGCAGATCGGCCTCACCGGCACTTTTGCTCTGCTGCTGGGCTTCGCCCTGGATTTTCCGCCCCTGTTCGACGCCGATGACGGCGAGACCGCCGTGGGCGTGTTTGGTCTGATGGATGTGGGTTCCAACAACGGTCAGGGCGTCATTCCAGCCCCGCCCACCGCCTGGACGCGCCAGCACCTGGGTTGGGAAGAGCCGGTGGAGCTCAGCGGCGAGACAGTCCTCGGGGCCCGGCATGCAGCCGGTGCGCAGACCGGTCGCATCAGCCTGGGCAGCGACGAATATTTCCTGGTCGAGAACCGGATCAACTGGTTGCCTGACCTGCCGGGTGTCGATCTGGACAGCTTGCGCTTTCGTAATCTTGTGGTGGGTACGGATGGCAGCTCCAGCCTGCCGCACTACTTCGACTACCTGGTGGATTCCGCCGGGCTCACAGTGGACACCACGGGCGTCATCACAGGCGTACCCAACTACGACATAGGCCTGCCCGGCAGCGGACTGCTCATCTGGCACGTGGACGAGTCCCGTTACACGTCCGACATGCAGGGCATCAACAACGACCCCACTGCCCGGGCGGTGGCACTGGAGGAGGCGGACGGTGCGGTGGACATCGGTTTTCCCACCTCGGCCATCCTGGCGGACCCCACCCAGGGTTGGCGCTGGGACCTGTGGTACGCCGGCAACGATGCCTTCTTTGTGGCTAACCCCGACCGGCTGGTGGGCAATCCTCAGCGCCTGCTGGCCCTGGACCGGGACACGCACCCGTCCAGCCACCTGAATTCGGGGGCGCGGAGCGGCATCGCGCTGGCCGGTATCGGTCCGGCGGCTGCGGAGCAGTTTTTCTCAGCGATCGATGAGGCGGACGTCACGCGATTGCCTGAGGGCAGCAAGTTGGCGGGGTTTAATGGCGTAGACTGGGTATACGTTCTGGGGGACTCCATCTACCTGGGTGCTATGGCCGTTGCTGAAAAGCGCGCTACAAGGCCCCTTATCGTAAGTGAACATGATGCCATGGGAAGTTCGAGTGGGAGCGCGTTTTGGATTCTTGACCTGGGCGCCACCAGCTATGCTGCCCGGCGCATGAGCGGAGACGGAATCCTGACCAAGACGTACGCAGACAGCCTGGTTGCGCAGGGCGGCTATTTCGATGACGGCATTTTGTATATCGGCCTTCATAAGGGTGAAGTGCCCCCTGCCACCGACACGACCATGCTGCGTTACTTTACCTGGATCGAGCCGCTAGGTTCCCCCATTACCAGCTGGGGCCGCCTGACTAGCCGCGACAAGTACACAGCTCTCGTTCAGTGGCCACTCCCTTTCATGCCGACGGAGCTGGATTCCGTGATCTACTGGACGGTGACGGACTTCATCAGCCTGGGTGATGTGGATGGTGATGGTCTGGACGAGATCGTCGCGGGTCACATGCCCTCGGCGGGAGCTGGTGAGCAGGAGCGTCTCACGGCCGTTAACGCCGCTGGCACGGTACTGGATGGCTTCCCCATCGCCGGGCTATTCGCCGGCCCCGCCCTCATTGCCAACCTCATGGATGATATCCGGCCGGAATTGGTGGTGGTCAGGCAGGCTGAGATCGTCATCTTTAGTCCCGAGGGTCGGGTCATGTCGCGGCTGGGGCTGCGTGCCGGTCCCGATGAACTTTTCCTCATGCACCTGGCGGATGGTCGTGTGGGGCTGGCCAACGGCGACCGCATCCACTGGTTCCGCCCCGCGGAACAGAACCCCCACTGGGTCACCCCTGAGGGCCGCCACGCCCGCAGCCGGTATTCCCTTAACGACGGCACCGTGACGGCCGTGCAGTATGAGATTCTCGATCCGGCCCGGGTATATAACTACCCCAACCCCGTTACGGACGGGGAAACCACCATTCGCTTCTACACGGGTCAGGCCAGCCGGGGAACCATCCGTATCTATACCGTGGATGGGCTCGCCGTCGATCAGGTTAAACTTGCCGATCTTGTGGTCAACGGCTACAATGAATGGGTCTGGAAAGTGGGGGATAACCCTGCCGGCCTTTACTATGGGGTGGTAGAGGTGGAGGGGAGCGAAAAAGTTTCGGCCTTGATCAAGATCGCGGTGGTAAAGTAGAGCTCGGATGCAACCTGCAGCGATCCTCACCGTTCTCCTGCTGCTCAGTTCGCTGGCAGGGCAGGCCTGGGAAAATCATCCCGAGCTGCAGTGGCAGACTTTTGAGACGGAGCATTTTCTGCTGCATTTCCATGAAGGGACGGAGCGCACGGCACGGGAGGCCGCTACCGTTGCCGAGATAATTTACGGCCCCGTTACCCGGCTGTACGGCTCCCGACCCCGGTCCAAGACGCACATCATTTTGAAGGATGCCAACGACGATTCCAACGGCATCGCCTACTTTTATGATAACAAAATCGAGATATGGGCCCGGCCCCTCGACTACGATCTGCGGGGCAGCCACCGCTGGCTGCAGGGTGTGCTGACTCACGAGTTTACCCACATCGTGCAGATGGGCACAGCCATGAAATTTACCCCTGCCGTTCCCGGCTTCTACTTCCAGTTTGTGGGCTATGAGCGCGAGAAGAGGGAGGATGTGCTCTACGGCTATCCCAACGTCCTGGCCTCATACCCCTATCCCGGGACCAACATCCCGCCCTGGTTCGCTGAAGGGGTGGCCCAGTATATGTATGCCGGAGCAACGTACGATTTCTGGGATAGCCACCGGGACATGATCCTGCGTGACCGCGTGTTGAACGATAATCTGCTCAGCTTCGTGGCGATGAACAGCTTCGGCAAACGGGGTATCGGGAATGAAAGCGCCTATAACCAGGGCTACGCCTTCGTCTCCTGGCTGGCGGAACGCTTCGGACCTGCTGTGCTGCAACGCATTTCCCGAGCCATGTCTGGGCCGGCTTCCGTATCGATCAGCCGGGCCATGAAACGGGCCACGGGCACGGCCGGAAAGGAACTCTACCGGGAGTGGAAGCGGGATTTGGAAG
>JADFSS010000039.1:0-1514 GCA_022560655.1 Candidatus Neomarinimicrobiota bacterium | reverse complement strand
GTCGATTTTCAAAGTGTTTTTAAGGAAAAATTTAAAGGGCGCGAAGAGTATATCGCCGACGACGATTGCCATGTCAATTCACGGGGATACGAGGTCATGGCGCAGGTGCTGGCAGACCCCGTTGAGGGCGCTATCCTCATTAATAAGGGGGTAGCCAATCTGCATCCCGTCTGGCATCCCCGGGACAGGAAGTTTGCCTATCTCTCAAGCAGGGACGCGGACTTTTTCAGCCAGACCGGCCTCTACATCCACGATCTGGCGACCGGCCAGGATAAAAAGGTGGCGGCCCGGGCCATCAGCCCGCCGGTCTGGTCCCTGGATGGCGACACCCTTTACTTTGCCGCCCAGTCGAAGCCTGACAAGCACGGCAGCCGGTGGTATGATCTCTATGCCTACGATATCAATGCCGGCAAAGAGCGTCGCCTGACCCATGGCGAAAGGGCTACTGCGCCGGTGCTCATTGACAGCATGACCCTGGCTTACCTGACGGTGCGGGATGGTACCTCGAATGTCCGCAGGCTCGATCTGGCCACGGGCGCTACCCATACACTGACTCATCTGGATGACGGACTCTATCTGCACAGTCTCAGCTATCGCGCCGGTGATTCCCTGCTTGTGGCCGACGCGACGGAAAACCACGGCCGGGCGCTTTATACAGTAAACTTGTCCACGGGTAACCTAGAGCAACTGCCTGCAACCGGGGGGCCAGGGGGTGATCGCCGGAACCCGGAGATAACGGCAACGGGCATTCTTGTCAGCACCGATGCCAGCGGCGTCCATAACCTTTATCGCGAAGGGGACGAAGGGCCGGGTTACCTCACCAATGTAACCGGGGGCGCTTTCATGCCCTCCGTCAATGCCGCAGGGGAAGTGCTCTACTCCCTGTACAAAAATGGCCGCTACAGGATTGCCCTTCTGCAACCCTCAAAAATCGTAGCCTTGGAGGAAGTAGGTATTTCCCCCGGCAATTGGAAAAATCGTCCCACCTCTCCCCAAGAGGGGCCCAATTTGGCGCTGCAGCCTCGTCCGTATAAGGAAGAGATGTCCCGGATGTTCATCCTCCCAAGAATCATGATGGATTACGAGACCCTTAAGCCGGGTCTGTTCTTTTACGCAAACGAAGTACTGGACCGCATGAATCTGTTCGGCGGCGCGAGCATCAACAAATTGGGCGATACCGACTATTTTCTCCTCACCGAATTTCGCAAGTTCCGGCCCACATTTTTCGCGACGATTTTTACGGCACGCCGGGCGGATTCACGAACCAGCGCATAAGACTCCATGAGGAGTGCGTGTAAGGGAATTCCACTTTTTGCGCGCCAGCGAATCTCGCGCCCTTTTTTGAGCAACTCCGCATCGCTCAATTCCGTCAGTGTTTCGGAAAGAGCGAAAATTCGTTTCGCCATCGATTTCCAACGAGACAAACGTGCCTGAGCGGGCCGGAATCCGGACTTCAACTAATGAAATGGATCGGAGATGTTCAATGTTTTTACACTAAAACAACTGAGCGAAAT
>JADFSS010000038.1:15082-19788 GCA_022560655.1 Candidatus Neomarinimicrobiota bacterium | reverse complement strand
TCTGTCGTCTCATTCAGGTGCTGGGCCAGGTCCTCGCACCACTGGCCGAAGGTGGGCAGGTCCTCCGGCTGGCGGGTCTTCAACAGGGCCCGCCGCGTCCGCAGAGCCTCGACCTGGGTCGCGCTCATGCGCCCGCTGAGCAGGGACGCCTCCAGCACCAGCAGCGGGTACAGAGTGTACTGCCCCACGATGTGGCGGCAACTCAGTTCTTTGGTGATCTGCGCGCTCATGGCGTCGCCTGCTTCACGGTGGCAGAATGCCAGCTGCCCCAGGCCGTCCTGCCCGTCACTCCGGCCAGCCGAAGATGCGCCCCAGTTCTCGCATGTACGCGGCCATGTGGGGTAGGTGGGCCGGGCTAATCTCGTCCACGGAGACAGGCAGGCGCCGGTCGTGGCGGATGCGCCGGGTGAGGGTCGGGTTCCAGGCGGCATAGTTCCCTTGTCGGATCATCGTGAGGCAGCCCAGCGGCTCGCCCTGGGCGTTCACGGTAGCCCCGTCGGGCGCCACGAAGCGGAACAGGGGCTCCCCCCGCTGCCACGACCGGGGGATTTGCTCCGGGTAGCGGGTGAGGCGGTCTACCTCCCGCTGGTAAATGTCGCCGCCGATTTCAAGCATACTCGCCGTCCTGGCAAAGGTCTGCCTGGTCGTCGCGCCAGTCTTGGGCCACCTGGCTGCAGGTCCAGCAGAGGGTTCCCACGGCCCCGGGCCTGCGGCGGCAGCCGGAGCAGACTCCCCTGCGCCATCGGCTCGGTGTTCGCCATTTGACATCCACCGGGGTTGGGGCTAAATTGCTGGGTACCCGAAATTGGACAATTGATCGTTTTTGATTGTACATGGCAGATCGAAGTTAGACAATTGTTCAATCCATGACAAGCGTATCTTATACAATTGTGGAATATTCGCCCAAACATAAGGCGTTGGGGCTGCGCATTCTCCAGGTGCGTAAGGGGCTCGGCCTGAAGCAGCCGGATTTCGGCGAACTGTTCGGCGTCAAGCGCTCTACCGTCATCAACTGGGAGGGGGGCAGGACTCGACCATCCCGGGCGGTGCTGGAGGCCATGGCCAATGAGGCCGCCGAGTCACTGCAGTGGCTCCTCAGCGGCGACCGCCGGGACATGCCGCCGGAGGGGTTCCCCCTGCCCCCCGCCGACCTGTCGCTGCCCATGATCCCGATTATGACCCTGGGTGGAGCCCAGGCCGGAGGGGTCTCCGGTGAGGACCTGAACCGGCTGCCTCTGGGCTATCCCAGGACGGAGGAGGGCCGGCAGTACTGGGAAGGGGACGACGAGCACTGGATCACTCGGCCCGCCGACATCAAGGACATCACCGCCTATGCCGTCATCGTGGAGGGGGACTCCATGGTCCGGACGCTGCGCCCCGGCCAACTGGTCATCGCCAGCCCCATCAAGCCAGTGGTCAGTGGCGACCTGGCTGTGGTCCGGGCGGGGGGGAGCACGTACATTAAGGAAGTGCATTTCATCGAGGATGGGGCGCGGGTGCGGCTGGAGTCGCACAACCCGGAATACGAGGCGCTGGTGCTGCTCCGGGAGGAGGTGGAGTTCTGCCACGCCATCGTCTGGATCAAGGTGAAGCGGTGAGGCTGATGCGCCCCGCCTTGCTGATCGCCCTGCTGCTGCCGCTGGCGGCTCCGGCACAGGAGGCCCGCTTCAGTTTTGGCGTCTCGGCGGGCTGGGCCAACCTCGCCATGCGGGCCGTTCGCCAGAAAAACGAGAGCGATGTGAACGGTGTGAGCGGCTTTATCGCACTGGGCTTTCCCGTGGCACCCTTCCCGGCGCTCAACCCTGTCCCCTTCGTGACGGCCCGGGCGGCCTACCGCTTCAGCCACGCCAGCTCACTTTCCCTGTCGGTGCAGACCTTCGCCCGCACCCTGGAGGCCGCCACCCCCGCCGGCCAGCCCCACCTCTACCTCCAGCGCGGACTGGGCGCCACCGACATCATGCTGGGCGCTGCGCACCACTTTCGGCCCAGTGTGGGCGACCTGGACGTGGCCGTGGAACTGGCCGTGGGTGCCACCGCCGCCTGGGTCACCACCGAGGCCTTTGGCACTGCCGAGATCATCGTGAGCAAGGAGACCGTGAAGGTGACCATCTACGACTCCCAAACCGAACTTACGCTGACCAGCCCCTTCGCCCTGGTGGGCATCGCCGCCGGCCTGCCCCTGCCTGGCCCCCTGGCCCTGCAGGCCGCCGCACGCTACAAGAGCGGCCCTATCACCAAAATGTCGGGGGAGGCCATCGAGTTCGGGGTTACCACCGGCTACGTCAGCCAGACTGAGTTCGACTTTTCAGGGCTGTTCCTCAGCCTCGGCCTGGCCCTCGAATTCTGATGCGTTTCACGGCGTCCCTCATGGGGGCTTGACATGCCGAACATTGTACTTTGGATTTTTAGGTGCTTACTGCCGGCTTCTTTGGTATGCACGGTCTTGCGCTCCTGAACCCGCCCGACCCCCTCCCTCAGCCCATGCTCTGGATGAGCGCTGTCGGGACGCCAGTTCGCCTGTTCATCGGCCTGGCGTAACTGGCCTCCGCGCTGGGCTTCACCCTGCCGGGCCTCACCAGCCATGGCACCTGGCTCACCCCATCCGCTCTGGCCGGTGCGGCCTTCGTGATGGCCAGCGTCCTTGTCTTTCACCTATTTCGTGGGGAGACGGCCAACCTGCCCGGCAACCTTAGCATCGCCCTGCTGCTGCCGGTGCTGCTCCCCGCCCAAATCCCCCTTGCCCGAGCAGCCCCAGAACCTTCAGGTGCTGCCCGAAGGCACTACCACCGAGACCCTGCGCAACACCATGTTTGGCTTCTCCCACACTCTGGGAGTGAACCGCACCCACTGCCACGTGACCCGGGATCGCAACGACTAGTCCACCTACGAATTCGCCTCCAATGAGAAGACCCACAAGCAGTCGGCCCGCGTCATGATGCGCATGGTGGCGGCCATCAATGGCGAGCACCTGGCCAAATTGGGCTTCGGCCACGGCAACACCGTACAGGTCAGCTGTATCACCTGCCACCGCGGCCAGGACCGGCCCCTGACACTCGGCCAGCGGCTAATGGACACTATCGAATCGGGGGGTGTGCAGGCGGGAGTGGAGGACTATCAGCGCCTGTGTGAGCAGGATTATGGCCGGGGCAAGTTCGACTTCGGCGAGGGCAGCCTCAACGCCCTGGGCTACCGCCGCCTCTTCGGTGGCCGCACCATCGATGCCATCGTCATCATTGAACTCAACGTGGCCCAGTGCCCCGACGCTGCCAACCCCCACGACAGCCTGGGTGAGGCCTACATGCAGGCCGGTCGCCGCGCGGAAGCCATCGCCAGTTACCGCCGGTCGCTAGTCCTCAACCCCGACAACAACAACGCCGAGGACCGCCTCAGGGCCCTGAACGCGGGGGAGTAGGGCCCCAGCCCACCCTCACGGCCCGGTACCGCAAGTGGGAGGCAATGAGCGACCTCCCCCTAGTTCATCTCCAGCGCCGCCTCCTTGGCCACCACGTCGTGTCTGATGGCCGGCTGCGACCGCAAGTAGGCCATGAGGTCGTCGATTTCATCATCGTTGAGCGACGTGTGGTGGGTCATGCGCTGCATCATGGGCCAGCGCACCATCTCGGTCTCCGTCCGGGGCCGCAGCCGTTTGCCGAATTTCAGGGCGTCGCGCAGCTGCTGGTCGCTGAAGCCGCCGATGCCGGTCTCTTCGTCGGGCGAAAGGTTGGCGGACATAATCAGTTCGCCCCCTGGACCGCGAAAGTAGACGCCCCCCGCCAGCGGCTCGCCCAGCTGGGGCGGCTTCTTGGGATACTCCGGCGCGTAAGCGTGGCAGGCGGCGCAGGCACCCAGGTAGGCCAGCCGTTTGCCCCGGCCCGCTGGGGTGCTGGTATCCACGCTGAATTCAGTGATACTGGGCGCCGAGTTGAGCATGTTATGGAACACCCCCTTGGCGTGGAGATCGCTGAACGGCATCACTAGGTCGTTGGCGGGCTCCGTGTGGCTCACCGCCTCGGGGATGCTGCGCAGATAGGCGATGATGGCAGCAGTCTCCTCTGCGGTGATCGCCGCGCCGTAGTAGGCCCACGGCATGTAAGGGATCAGCGCCCGGCCATCCCGGCTGTAGCCCTTGGTGATGGCCCGGACCAGTTCCGCGTCGGTCCAGCCGCCGATGCCGGTCTCCATGTCGGGCGTGATGTTGGGTACCCCGATGCGCCCCCACGGCTGCCCCAGCCAGGCGTCGCCGGCCAGATAGCCTTCCGCGTCGGGGTCGCCCTCAAAGTTGCCGCTGGTGTGGCACGATCCGCACGCCATGATGCCCTCGGCCAGCCGCTTTCCCAGTGCCACCTGGTCGCTCAGCGTCTCGGTGACCATCACGGCCGGCTCCCCGCCGGTCTTCATCATGCCGCCGCAGGCCCCCAGGACCAGTACGACCACAACTGAAAGCCCACGTCTCATTTGCATGGATATCCCCCCCGCTGCTGTGGGTGTGGTGCGCCGGGCGCAGCCGGCGCTGGCGGATGGTACAGACCGCGGTGGCCCGTGTCAATGGAAATGTGCGGGAGGACGGCCGCCCCCCCAGCAAGGGGGCAACTATTCCGGCCCGCCGGGCGCTTCGCGCTGCCCAGGCGTGATGGCCCAACACTTAGCGCCCACCCGGGATGCAATCTTGTCTACCGAGCAACCCCCCCTGCCACATCGCAGGCGAC
>JADFSS010000038.1:0-15072 GCA_022560655.1 Candidatus Neomarinimicrobiota bacterium | reverse complement strand
GTAATCGAGAGCTACCTCATCGCCAACACGGTCTCTCTGGCAGCGGCCCAGGCTATCAAGCAGCCTGGTGACAAGTGGTCCACGATGGCAGGCGCCTACGCACGTCGCGCGTCAGCCCGTAAGATTGACTCTGACGAACCGCTGGGTTAATATTCCACGGGTAGCCTGGTAATCCTAAAATGATTGAGGACGCAAACCCAACCGGAAAATCGACAAGTGATTGACAAGGCAACAATTCTTGATTGGTTTAGTGCGGAGTGTGATACTCCCCCTTCGGAGGGTGAGAGCGATGACGCTATTTGGGTTCTGGTGGGAATACTAGGCAAAATCACCATGAATATCGTCCAGCCCAAAGATGCTAGCCACATACAGATTCAACGAGGTATCGAACTTCAGGATCAGCATAAATCCGTAATCCGTGGACGAACCAAGAAAATGCAAGCCGAGTTCTTATACAGGCTCAAGCTAGGTCTCATACAAACCCAAGTGCGTTGGAAGTTTGTTTTCTCCGATCCAGGTCAAGCAGAGTTTGCCGGGGTTCATATGTTCACTCGTATATTTGAGGACGGTCTCTCAAGAGATACTTTTGTAGACCGACTTATGAAAGTACATGATGCCTCCATACTTGTGTTAGTTGAACTGAATAAAATCACTGAAGAGTAGCCGGTATGAATTCACAAGTTCTTACTATGATAAATGAAGCGTGGATTCTTGGAAATCTCTCGATTGCTAAGTCGTTTGAATCGTGGGAAGATCTGGAGTTTTTGCAGGGCGATCAAGAAAAAGCACCACCGTCATCCGCGCCTGATTTGCTAGATCTTTTAGGGTACTCGACAGCGCACTTGTTATCCCAATTTGGCTACACCTGGCAGATTGAGATCCACATTGCAATTGGGCATAACTTGACCGGAGGCACACGAGTATTTGACTATCCACAGGAATCTTTATTTGTATCGGATACTGCATCCTTGGATGCAGAGATGCTGGGCAAGATTGGAGAACGATACAATTTGGCTGACCCGGAGACATTTTATGAATTTGTTGCCGAATTCGAATTCTTGATGGAATCGCTTTTAGATGCATACCCACATTTGCAGAGTCACTTTGGAGAGGAAGTAAGGATTGATCTCGTAGTACGGACGGATGTCGAGGATGAATATAAGGAGCTATTTGGCTACATCTCCAGTTCACTGTCTGCGGATGATGCTCAAGCGTGTCTCGATGAATTTGATAGAGAGTGGTTCCTAGAACATTCACTCTCAACGAAGGGGCGACTCAACTTCGATATCTCCTTCCGGTAAATGGCTAGCTGGCAAGACTACTTCAAGATTGCTCAAAAACTGTACGATGAACGCGGTAGACTAGCGGCACAGGAAGGCTGTTGCCGATCCTCGATAAGTCGATCATTCTTTGCAGTATATAATATGGCAGAGATTAGATTGCAGACAAAAGAGAAAGGCACACCTCCGATAGGGAAAGGCGAACAAAAGAAAGTCATTCTCTACTATCTAAACCACCAAGAGAGAGCAAAACGAGGTAGAATTGGAGTCTTACTAGATAGACTCCAAGATCGTCGTCAGCAGGCTGACTATCATTACAATAGAGGCGCTGACTCGATTATTAACGATTTTGCCTCCGCCGCAGGTAACTCCCTGAAGTTGGCAAATGAAGCAATCAATATAATTGATAGCTTATGAATAGACTTTCATCCTGCCCACCATCTACGTCCTGCTCGACGACCTTCGCAACTGGGCCCGCCGGGTGCTCAGCGCCGCCTGCATCTAGGGCAACTCCTCCGCCTCACCTCTCCTAGTCCCCCGTCGCCGTCACCGTCGCCGCTTCCACCATGAGGATGGTGGTCCTCTCCGGCGCACGGGTGCGGTGCTGCATCCCCCGGGGCACGGTAAACCCCTGCTGCGGGGCCAGTTCCACGGTGGCGTCCGGCAGGTCGATGAGCAATCGCCCCGCCACCACGTAGAAAAACTCGTCCTCCCGGTCGTGCTGGTGCCAGTGAAACTCCCCTTTGATCACCCCCAGCCGGATGACGCTGTCGTTCACCTCGCACAGGGTGAAGTTGTGCCAGTCACCCACGCACTGGGCCACCACGGCGGCGATGTCCACCACTTCCAGGGGCTGGAAGCGGACCTCGGTGTCGATGGCGTACTGCTCGTTCTTGCTCATCGGTGAACTCCTGTTAATGCGGGTAAAATTGTCCAGGTCGCTGCGGCGCTGATCCGCCGGCCGTGCTGCCCCTACGCTTTGCAGGCGGCGATGATCTCTTTGAACGCCTGGTCAGCCTCCTCGGGGGATACCTGGCAGGAGGCCGCCTTCTCGTGGCCGCCGCCGCCGTACTTTGCGCACAGCGCCCCCGCGTCCACGTGCGAGCTGCGGTTCACGATGGAGTGACCCACTGAGATTACCGAGAGATGCTCATGCTTGCCGTCGGCGATGCGAACGGATATGTTGCCCTCCTTCAGTGCCGGCAGGCCGTACAGCAGGAAACGGTTGCCGATCGGAAGCTGCATCCCCCGCAGGTCGCTGACGATCACGTTGCCGTCCAGGGTGGCGTGGGCGCCGTAGAACTGCCGCGCCCCGGCCTCGGCCTCCCGGTAGCGCTGCACCCGCTCCTGGCTGTGGGGCATGGTCAGGATCTCTTCCACGCTGTGCATGGTGAGCAGCTCCGGGATCTGCGTGGACCATTGGAGGTTGCTGATGGTGTAGTCGTGGCGCAGCCCCAGGCTGGTGCGGGGGTCCAGCAGCAGCGCCAGCAGGATGCTCCCCTGGGGGTCGTTCAGGTGCTGCAGAGTGACGAGTCCGCCGTCGAACAGGTCGGCCTCGTCCACCAGCTCCTTGTACTTGCCCAGGAACTCCAGGTCTTTCTCGAAGCGGGTGTACACCAGTTTGGCGGCGCTGGGGTAGAGCACGCCCCCGCCGGAGAACACGGCCCCCGCCTCCACCGCCTGGTCGGAGCGGTGATCGAACCACAGGTGGCAGTCGGGGTGGTAGGGCAGGTTGCAGAGGATGTCCTGCCCGGTGATCTCGAAGCTGCCGTCCTGGATGTCGTGGGGGTGGGTCTGGGCCAGCTCGTCGCACATGTCCAGCTCCATGAGCATGGCCGCGCACACCGTGCCGTCAAAGTCGCCGCGGTAGACCACCCTCATCTGCCACTCCAGGGCTTCGCGGGGAGCATGTTGCGGAACATAAGTGTTTTAGCTTGCCGCATGGCAGGCGAAAAAGCGACCGGCCTCGCATGGGGGCACCCGTGGCAGGGAAAGGTGCCTGCGGGCACGCCGCTGAGGGGGTCGCCGCGCTGCGGGGACGTCGGTAAAGGGAGGCGGAGTCGCCATATCAGCATTCCTCATGTCGCGGGTTCCGTGCCTGCGCGGAACGGCCCCCGCCGTTCACAAAATCGCGCTAGAGCGCCGACAGAAGGTACGGCCCGCAAGTGGCGGTTTCAAGGGGATGGGGGGGATGTCTCCCGCCAGACAGCCCCCCTACGCAACCGTGGTCAAAACACCTTCCCGGGCCGTATCTTCGGGGCCATCGTCACAGGAGGAGGCACCATGCACGCGACCACCACGCACTCCCAGCCCGCCGCGGCCACTGGGTGGGGCTTCAGTGACCTGCAGGCCGTCTTTCTCAACGGCTCCCTGCAGCGTGCCCCCGAAATGTCCCCCACCCAGGGGCTCATCGACAGCTCCCGCGCTAGCATGGAAAAGCACGGCGTGGCCGTGGCGCTGGTGCGCCCGCTGGACCCGGTCCCTACAGCGTTACGCTGAGCCTGCACCAACCCCGCCAACGGCGGTGGCCGCTGAATACGCCATGAGCGCCGCCACCGCCCGGCCCCCCTTGCTCCCCACGGTCCTGGCGTTCGGGGCGGTCTATTTCATCTGGGGCACCACCTACACCTACGTGAATCCCCTGGTGGCGCTGCTGGTGGGCGCCCTGGTGGTGGGTGAGGTCATGACCTCCGAGATCAAGGTCGCGGCGCCCCTCATCCTCCTCAACGCCGTGATCATCTCACTGCCCGGCGGGTTCCTCGGCCGCTGGAAGTGATAGGGCGGTTGCCCTGCTGGTAGAAGGGAGTGGGTCAGCCTGGCCCAGTGATTAACTTCCCGCTCGCCCAAGGCTTGATGACCGGTTTCCCCGGGGTGCCCGGCCGTCCTGGCGGCCCGCCCGGAGTCATCTCCAGGAAGGAACGTTGCATGCTGCGAATCTCCTCCCGGCTGGCCCTGCTGGCCCTGTTTCTCTGGACGGCCTGTGCCGGGCCGCTCTCGCCCTACCGGGCAGACCCCCTCGCCGGCAAGCCCCTCCCCGCCCCGGAAGAGCCCCTTCCCGACGATCCCTGGGTCCACACCGGTGTCCTGGACAACGGTCTGCGCTACCTCATCCGGGTGAACGATGAACCCCGCCAGCGGGCCGAGCTCCGCCTCGTCATCGATGCTGGCTCCGTGCTGGAGGACGACGACCAGCAGGGGCTGGCCCACCTCGCCGAGCACATGGCTTTCAACGGCACTGTCCACTTTGCCCGCCAGGAACTGGTGGACTACCTGGAGTCCATAGGCATGCGCTTCGGCCCCGACCTGAACGCCTACACCGGTTTCGATGAGACCGTCTATATCCTGAAGGTGCCCACCGACAGCGCCGGCATGGTGGAGCAGGGTTTCCAGATTCTGGCGGACTGGGCCCATGGCGTCAGTTTCGAAGGCACGGAGATCGACAAGGAGCGTGGCGTCGTCATCGAGGAGTGGCGGCTGGGCCGGGGCGCCGAGGCCCGCATGCGCGACCGTCAGTTCCCCATTCTCTTTCAAGATTCCCGCTACGCCCTGCGGCTGCCCATTGGGAAAAAGGCAGTGCTGGAGTCTTTCCCCCACGATGCCCTGCGGCGCTTCTACCGCGACTGGTACCGCCCCGACCTCATGTCCGTCATCGCGGTGGGCCAGTTCGACCCGGCCTGGATTGAGGGCCTCATCCGGCAGCATTTCGAGCACCTGTCCGCCCCTGAGCAGCCCCGGGAGCGCACCCTGTTCCCGGTCCCCGGGCACAGCGAGCCGCTGGTGGCCCTGGCCTCCGATCCCGAGGCCACTGGCTCACGGGTCGCCGTCATCTACAAGCAGCCGCTCAGGGAGGTGGGGACCCACGGCGCCTACCGCCAGGGCCTGGTGGAGGGCCTCTACAACGCCATGCTCAACGAGCGCCTCTCCGAGCTCACCCGGCGGCCCGAGGCCCCCTTCTTGTACGGCTTCTCAGGGCAGGGTCGCTTCGTCCGCACCAGCGAGGTCTACCTGCTCACGGCCGGGGTGCCCGACAACGGCATCCACCGGGGTCTGGAGGCGCTCATGACCGAGGCGCAGCGGGTGGCCCGCCACGGCTTCACGGCTACCGAACTGGAGCGGGCCAAGCGTGACCTCCTCCGGGGCCTGGAGGCCGCCTTTCAGGAGCGCGACAAGACCGACTCTAACCGCTACACCAGCGAATATGTCCGCCATTTCCTCACCGGCGAGCCCATCCCCGGCATCGCCTACGAGTATGCCTTGGTGCAGCGCTACCTCCCCGGCATCGCGCTGGGGGAGGTGGACCGCCTCGCCCGGGATTGGATCACCGGCAGCAGCCGCGTCATCATGGTGAACATCCCCGAAAAGGAGGGCGTCGCCATGCCCGTTGAGGGTGACCTGCTGGCCATCCTGGAAGCCACGGATACGCTGGCCCTCGAGCCCTACGTCGATGCCGTTCCCGACGCCCCCCTGGTGGAGGTGGTGCCGCCGCCGGCGCCCATCGTCCACCGGCAGACTATCAAGGAGTTGGATGTGGTGACCTGGATCCTGGCCAACGGCGTCCGGGTGATCTTGAAGCCCACCGACTTCAAGAATGACGAAGTGCTCTTCACCGCCTTCAGCGACGGCGGCACCTCCCTGGCCAACGACGCGTCCTACGTGCCCGCCATGACGGCCGCCGCGGTGGTGCGCGAAGGGGGCGTGGGGTCCTTCAGCCAGGTGGAGCTCCAGAAGCGTCTGGCGGGGCAGATCGTCGCGGTGTCGCCCTATATCAGCGAGCTCCAGGAGGGACTGTCCGGGCAGGCCTCGCCCCGCGACCTGGAAACCCTGCTGCAGCTCATCCACCTCTATTTCACGGCCCCCCGCAAGGACCCCGAAGCCTTTCAGGCCTATCGCCAACGCCTGCGCGGTTTCCTGGAGAACAGCAGCGCCTCTCCCGAGGCCGCCTTCCGCGACACCATGAGCGTTACCATGTCCCAGTACCACCACCGCCGCCGACCATGGAGCCTGGAGCTCCTCGATGAGCTCGATCTGGACGCCTCGTTGGAGTTCTACCGCGACCGGTTCGCCGATGCCGGCGATTTCACCTTCATCTTTGTGGGCAATTTCGAGCTGGATATAATCCAACCTCTGGTGCAGTCCTACCTGGGCGGTCTGCCCGCCGCCGGCCGGGACGAAGCGTGGCGGGATGTGGGCGTACGGCCACCCGGCGGGCTCATTCGCAAGACCGTGCGCAAGGGGCTGGAGCCCAAGAGCGTCACCCAGATCGTCTACACCGGCGACCATCCGTGGAGCCGCCAGGCCAGCTACGAAATGGGCGCCATGGCTCAGGTGCTGCGACTGAAACTTCGGGAAGTGCTCCGGGAGGATCTGGGCGGCACTTACGGCGTGAGCGTCCGGCCCGCCTTGTCCCGCTACCCGCTGGAGCGTGCTCGCTTCAGCATCCGCTTTGGCAGCGACCCAAAACGTGCCGCCGAGCTGGCCGCCGTCGTCTTCCAGCAGATCGACAGCCTGACCGCCTTCGGCACCACCGACAAATATCTCACCAAGGTACGGGAGACCCAGCGCCGGGAGCGGGAGACCAGCCTGCGGGAGAACAGCTACTGGCTGAACCTGCTGGAGTCCTACGCCCGCCACGGCGAGGACCTCCGGGCGATTCGGGACTACGAGGCGCGGGTGGAGGGACTGTCGCTGGCAGCCATTCAGGCGGCGGCGAAGCGCTACCTGACCTCAGAGGCCTACGTACACGTCACGCTAATGCCGGCGGAGTAGGCGCGGCCGCGACGTCCCGGCGCAGAGCATAAGGGCATAGGATGTGTGTGGCACGTGTTACTGATCTGCCGGAGGAGCATCCATGACAACAACTTTGTCCCGTCGAAGGTACGTCCCGTCAATGATGGTCAACTGATACATGGTCAACTTTCCTCCGGCAATAGCCGTCAGGATAGGTCGAAATTCGTCATCGTATAGAATCTCCAAAGATTCCAGCGTGGAGAATTCAAATGACTCACAGTTTTCATGGGTGGCTGGATTCTCTACCTCGGCCATGTCGATATAGACCCCGGCGCCTTTGCGGATATCAACATGGAAAAAACGCGGATATTCGACGACGGCTCCAAACTGTGTCACTAATTCCGTCCGCTGGGCAAGTCGCATGGAGTCCAAATCCGTGGTATCTGAAACTTCGATCAAGAGGTCTACTCCAGATCCCTCCACAGTGTGGCTGTCGATATAGTTTCCGCTGACGTGCTGAAGCGGGCCCGGCGCCAAGCCTTCTTTGACTCTGTGAACCTGGCCATCAATCATTTGGAAGATGATAATGGTGGGCGACTGGCGGTAGTGGGGAGTTACGCCAATCATGACCTCGGTGATGCCATCGCCATCCAGATCGGCAACTTCCGCCGCCTTGACCTTCACGCGATAGTAGGCCCCACCAAACAACTCCGGGAAATTCTCCCCGCCCTCCTCAAGGAGATAGGCCATAACGATTTCCAGCTCCGGAGGGTAGCTGGCTTCTGCCGCTAGTGTAGTTTTTAGGGCGCTACAAGACAGCCAGAGGCACGTCAGGAGTCCAACCGCCGGATACGTTAGTTTAGTCACCTTCATTGATATAAGTATTCTATTCCCATGAAATTGGCCCCGCATCGAGCGCGATAGTCACCAGCACACGCTCCAACTCAACCCATCCAGCGCTTCCTAACTTATCGACGCCCCCCTCTCACCACAACCTCCCCACCTCGTCCCCCTTACCCAGCGCCTCCCAGCGTTGCAGCGCGATGGGCACGTTCCCGTTCAGCATCAGCCCGTCGTGGAAGGCCCGCAGGCTGAACGCTTCACCCTGGGCTATGCGGGTATCGGCCAGGAAGGCCTCAATCTGCAGTTTGCCGATCTGGTAGCTGATGGCCTGCCCCGGGTTGAAGGCGAAAAAGCCCGCCTCCCAGGTGGCCGTGGGCACGTCCAGGGGGACGGTCTCCGCCAGGTAGGCCCCGGCCTGCTCGATGGTGAAGCTCCCTAGCGCCAGCCGGATGTCGACCTCCACACGCAGCGCCCGCAGCCGCATGAACCGGGTGATGATCTCCCGCGTCCGGGGCCGGTCGTCGAACAGCCCCAGGTCCATGAGCAGCTCCTCTACGTAGAACCCGATGCCCTCGTTGGGGCCTGAGTCGAAGAACTGCCGCCGGATGGGGTCGGGGTGACGCCACGCCAGCGCCATCTGGTAGTAGTGCCCGGGCACCCCCTCGTGAATGATGATGGGCCGCGGGTCCTGCGCTGAGGCCAGCCGGAAGAACGGCAGGTCAGGCGACGGCTCCCGCATATAGCTCACGGCGTCCTCGTCCAGGCGGGCGGCCGAGGTGAGATCGTTCACCACACCCATGTGGGCCAGCGGCGCGATATGCTCCGGCGTAGGGCGGTTCACGTAGTGCTGCAGCCAGTCCGGCACGCTCATGATGTCACGCTCCTCCAGGAACGCCCGGATGGCCCGCTCGTCCCTGCGGGACTGCTTCATCTGCGCCTTGCTGCTGGGAAACAGCGCCGCCTCCGGCAGACCGGCGTTACGGGCGGCGTGAGTGGCCTCCAGCGCCAGCGACCGGTTCCACGCCTGTCGCCCCTGGGCCAGCAACTCCTCCGGGGCGTGGGGGATCAGCGCAATATATTTTAGGAAATAGATGTAGTTCTCCCGGCCGATGGCCGTCTCCGTCGCCATCTCCGGCAGACGTTGCTCCAGCCACCGGGCGTAGCTCTCCAGCGCCGCTCCCGCGTGGCTGATGGCCTCGTCCAGGTCGCCCCGCAGCCGCCGGGGGAAGCTCTTCCGCAGTGCCGCCGCTGTGCGCTCCAGTTTCCCGGTGACGCCGCTGAGGTTGTCCAAAGCAATCCGGGCAAAGGGGGCCACCGGCTCGCTGAGATTTTCCCGGGCAACGGCCACCGTCCTTGGCACCGACCGCAACCGCGTCACCAGCTCACCGGCCCGCTCAGCCGTCAGGGGCGAACTGATCAGCAACAGTTCGTACAGCGCCCCCAGGGTCTGGTGCACGTAGAAGTCGGGGTTGCGGTGGGGCTGGCGCAGGATGTTCAATTCCCAGTTCACCCGCTCGATGGCCGAGCGCAGCAGCAGGTAGTCCACGCTGTCGGCGCGCTGCCAGCCCTCGCGGGGCAGAGTCTCCAGCCGCTGGCGGAAGTCGCGGTAGGCCCGGCGCTGGGCCTCCAGGTCGCCGGGGGCCACTTCAGGCGTCCAGCCGGGGGGCCGCTCCACCCGTGGGATGTCGTCGCCAGTGGCCGGCTGGGTCACGGCCCGCCAGGCGAAAAACTCCGCCCCCAGCGCCTGCAGTCCGGGGTCCAGTGGCGCGACTTGTCCGGCGGCCGGGCCGGTGAGCGCCAGCGCCAGCATGAGTGCAGGGTGGATGGATGGATGCGTCATGGCGGTGCCCCCCGAATGATGGCGTTCGGTGTGTCAGCAGACGTGCAGACGTTAGGCCGGGGCGAGGGCAATGTCAAAGGATGGGAGGAGCAGTGGCTGCGCCCTCGCCCGCATTTGGGCCAGCGAACTGGAGCGGGTTCACCGCCCGGGAACTTCTCCCACCCACTGGGGTAGAATCCACTACAGACGACGGCGAGGGGACACCTCACCACTTTTAACCGCGCCAGCAGGCGGCGGCAGCACCCCGCCGAGGCGGTGCCGGCCATCACGCAAGGAGGTTCGCCCATGCGACCCGCTCAATCCCATACCACCACCGCGCCGCGCGCCCCATGGCACTCTCTGGCCGCCCTGACCGTAATTGCCATCCTCACCACCGTTCCCGTCCTGGCAGGCGAAAAGGGCGCCGACGCCCTGGGCTATCTGGGCATCACCATGGAGCCGCTCACCCCCTCTCTCCGCGCTGCCCTTGACCTGAAAAGTGACGACGGCGTCCTGGTCAACGAGGTGCTGGACGACAGCCCCGCCAAGGCCGCCGGCATCAAGGCGGGCGACGTCCTCGTGGAATACGACGGTAAGTCCGTCGACTCTCCCCGCCAGTTGCGTAAACTGGTATCCCGCACCGATCCCGGCGAGAAGGTCCCCCTCCGTGTCATCCGCAAGGGCCGTTCCAAAAAACTCAGCGCCACTATTGGCGAGAACCCCCGTGAGCGCGACTTCTTTTCTTTCGGCGGCGGTCGCCCGCCCCGCGATTTCGACTTCGATATTGACATTGACCACGACGGTGACGTCCACCGCTTCGTCAGCTCCCGCGGCCAGCTCGGCGTGGAGGTCACCAATCTCAACGCCGACCTCGCTGCCTATTTCAAGGTCGAGGCCGACGAAGGCGTACTTGTACTGGATGTTTGGGATGAGTCGGTGGCCGCCGAGGCCGGCGTCAAGGCCGGCGATGTCATCGTCAAGCTGAACGCCGCCGCTGTCTCATCGGTGGGCGACTTGCGCAAGGCCACCCGCGAGCTGGACGACGGCGACGACTTCACCCTCTCCATTGTCCGCCAGGGGCAGTCCGAAACCCTCTCTGCCCGGATGACGGACGCCGAGCGTGGGCGCAGGTTCAGCTCCAGGCGCCTGCTCCGCAATTTGCGCGTGCCGGGCATGTACTGGTGGCAGTCCCCCGATGACAACCTGCGCGAGGATATGGACGATCTCCGCGACGAGCTGCACGATTTGCGCGACGAGCTGAGCCGCCTCCGCGGCAGCTGAGCCGACCTTCGGTCCGCGTCCGTTCACCTCCCGGCCCGGCCCAGGCGACCGGACCGCGGTCAGAAATTGCTTGACTCCCTTAGTTTAAAATACGTAGGCTTTGGCCCCCGTCTGCCGCAGCTAACATCCTCCGCAAGCCCCAATTGCGCACATTCGGGCCGTGCCGGGAGGTGCCACAGGGGAATTGATCTGCCTTGAATCGCAGCGCGGCCCGGTGTTCCGGCCCTGTACGGGTTGCCAGTACTTGGAGGCATGAAGAGGTTTAACATGGCTGTTGTCCGCCTGATCGCGTACCGTATTGTCCCCGTCGTATTAATTGTCGCCGCCACCGGCATTCTGCTCTTCGGCTAGGACGCAAATCGTCGCACTGAATCGCTTTCGATGCTCCCCGTGCCGGCAGCCCAGGCCACGCAAACGGCTGCGGAGGCCCCCGGCGGGGCCGTAGGTTAGCGCGTGGCGCCACTTGCCAGCAGCGCCCGGTAGAGCTGCCCGTTCAAGTCTGCGCCGGTGATGCCGGTATGCCAGTCGGCCACGTGGGCCTCGTCGGCGATGCCCGGGGCCGGTGGGCAAAACGCAACTGCCGGGCCACTCCTTTGAGCAGTCCGGCAGTGCGTCAGTCGTGGGGGATGGGGGTCAGATCAGGCGCAGCAGTTTGCGCTTCTCCCGGACGAATTCGCGCTCCTCGATGAGTCCCTTTACTTTCATGGCGTTGAGCTGCTCCAGTCGTTTGGTCACCTCGGCCGCGTCGTCGGCGCTGTCTTGACGGGGAACGTACTTGCCCAGCCGGTCCAGCAGCGTCCGCTTGGCCCGCCGGAACTCCCGCTCGGTAAGGATGCCCTGCTCTTTGAGGGTGTGCAGCGCCTCGATCTGTGAGATAATGCTATCGGCATCGGCCAGTTCCAGGCCCCTGTGCGTAGCACCGTAGGGTGCCCAGCCGTAGACCGGTCCCCGGAAGGGGTCGGCGTAGTGGTAGCTGGGGTAGTGGAAACTGGCGCCCACATAGACTACCCGGCGTCCGTGGTGATGGCGGTGGTGGCGGCCGCCGGGGGAGGCTGCCAGGGCGGTGGTCATCAGCAGGGCCAGCAGAAGGGTCGGTTTCAGATAGGTCATGGCTCGGGCTCCTTTCATGGCTAGGCGTTCCATCACTTGGACGCCGGCGCGGGGCAAAAGGTTAGCGGTCCACCGCCCGGATCAAATGCGCCAGTTGTAGGACGCCTTGAAGAACAGCCCCCGTTGTTTCAGCGCAAACCGCCCCCCGTTGCTGGGCTCGTAACCGTCGGCCACCGGGTCCTCGAACAGCGCGCCGAAGCCCAGGTAGACCACGCTGCCGGGGAAGTAAGTGAAGCTGGCCAGCAGGTCGGTGGTGAGGGTCCCCTCATCGGAGTTGAACTCGCCGATGCCACGCAGGAACAAGTACTTATTGAGCTGGTAAGTGAGCTTGCCCCGGGTGATCCGGATATCGAACACCTGCTCACCGGTGGAGCGCCGGTCGAATACCTCCCGGGAGATAGACAGGTTCAGTGTCAATTTGTCCGTAGGCTGAAAGCTGAATTCGCCGCTGGTGATGGCCCGGTCGCCCTGGAAAGGATCGTCCTCGTCGAAGTTGGGGCTCCCGTCCCAGCGCATGTTGAGCTGCACGTTGATGGTTTTGTGTAGTTGGCTGCCAATGCTCACCCACGTTCCGTTGATGTCGTACAACACGCCTTCGTATACCTCACTGGCCCGCGGCCCCCCGGCGAATATCCAGGATGACCGCGCCAGATTGAACCCCATGATAGGGCTGTGCCGTTGCTCGGTCAGCGCGGCATACAGGTCCCGCTGTACGTAGCCGAAGTAGTTGATGATGAAGCTGTGCACGATGGGGTTGTTGAAATAGAAGGTCCGCCGCGCCAGCAGGCCCACCGAATTGATGCCGTCCCGGGGCACAAAGCCTGTCTCCAGCTTGAAATTGGGCGATGTCCCCGACAGCCAGGCGTTGAGCATGGACGCCTGCGTGCGGTAAAGCAGCGTGGCCTGCAGGTCGTGGGCCAGCGCCGGGGCGCCGCCGGGGCTGGTGCGGGTGGCGGTGATCATGGCGTGCGACTCCAGCCGCGTGGTCCCTGTCAGCCGCCACACACCGTCCACGGCGGCCATCTGATGGCTTCCCGTCGCCGATTCTCGCACCATCGCCATACCACCCAGGTAACTCTCGCTGCCCAGCAGCCGCTTGTAGCGGGCCACCCCCACGGTTGCCCGGCCGCCTGGAGTGTCCTCGTCGGCGGGCACATCGTCAACGGCCACCAGGGCGGCCACCGCGTTGCTGCTCCCCAGCTTGCCGGTGACCTTCATGCCCAGCTGCGGGTTGCTGATGGTGCGGGTGTGCAGCGCCGTCTGGATGTTGCCATATTTCCCGGTACCCGCCAGGGAAAAGTTTTCAGCACCTTCCAGGAAGAACGGCCGCTTCTCGGGGAAGAATAGTGGCGAGCGGGTGTTCGCGTCGATCTGCCCGGCGTCCGATTCCACCTGGCTGAAGTCGGGATTCAGCGTCAGGTCCAGGGTGAGCGTCGACGTGAGGCCCACCTTGGCCGTCAGCCCCACGTTCGTGCCGGAAATGGCGTTGTCCCGCAGAGGTTGGCCGCCTGCCGGCAGAGACTGTGATTCGGTCTGCGTCAGGGCGGGCAGCAGCTCATAGGTACGGTGGTAGGCCAGGTCGCGGAAGTGGGCCTGCCCCATCTGGCTCAGTTGGGAGCCCCGCTCGGGGATGACGGGGGGAAAAAAGGCGATCTCCGACTTGCGCACAATCTGTCGCCCGAACTGCATGCCCATGGCCACCTGGTCACCGGCCTGGAAGCGCAGGCTCTGGAACGGAATCCTCATCTCCACCGTGTAGCCTCTGTCGTGGAGAGTACCCGCGGCGTCCCAGATGAAGTCTGGGGACGCGTCGCCGTCACCGCTGCTGTTGATGATGATGTCGGCCTGCGAACCCACGGCGTTGACGGTGAAGGCATAAGCGGACTGGCCGTCGTTCAGCCCGTCGATGATCACACCCACAAAGTCGTCGTTGAACAGGTCGTCCCACTTGGACACGTTGGCCCGGATGAGCTCCGGCTGCGAGTCAAAGGCCTCAATAGCCACATAAAGGTAGTCCCGGTCGTAGGCCACCCGGGCCACTGTCCGTTCGCTCACCTGTGCCCCGTAGGCCGGCTGCACGGTCTGGAAGTTGCTGTGCGTCTCTGCCCGCTCCCAGATGGCATCGTCCAGCACGCCGTCAAGCAGGGGTGGCGTCTCCGCCCTGACGGTGAAAACTGGCACAGGGGACTCGTCCGGGCTCGCCCCCGCGGCGCCGCTTGTCAGCAGGAAAATTGCGGTCAGGATCGCAACGTGTCTCACACTGGCCTCCCTCAGTATTATGGGCTGTTCCGGCCAGCGGCCGGAGCGCTGGCCGGGCGGGTGTCTGGATGTAAGACGGTCTTGCCGCCTGAAAGGTTGTCCCGGGGCCGGAGTTGGGTTATGTATTCGGACCGCGTTCTGGCCTGCCGGCATACTCCCCAAACTTTTGCACCAATACGAACTCCCAACCGGTATCATAGTCCGCGCGCGTTTTAGCCCCATCGGCACCGAGGCGCTCCCAGCCGCTATGGGTGAGCACCACCCGGGTCCCATGGTTCTGTTCTGTGAAGCGCACCACCACCGTCTGGGACGTATCTGGATGGCGTCCCGGATACCAGCTGAACGACAACTCGCCCGGCGGCTCCCAGGTCTGCACCACGCCCAACTCGAACTCCTCACCGTCCCCGCTGGTCTCGACGAGTCTGCCCCCGGCAAATCCCTCCAGCCGCAGACTGGCCGAGGCGTCCTCGCTCACGGAATGCGTTTCCAGGGGCCACCACGCGTTGATCTCTTCGGTGAACAGCCTGAACGTCTCCTCGATATCCCGGTCAATGGTGATGGACTTGACCACCGGAGCAATAGTTGTGTCATGAGTCGGCATACTTATCCTTCGGATTGTAGCTCACTCGGCGTGGCGCTTGAACCTGCTCAGGGCAGTATCCCAGAAGCCCTCCACATACGCTCGCAGCGCCTCCATGCCCTCGGGGTCGAGGGCATACTGGTCGCGTTTTCCCACCTTGACGCGGCGCGCCA
>JADFSS010000037.1 GCA_022560655.1 Candidatus Neomarinimicrobiota bacterium | reverse complement strand
GGCCCACGGTCAGCGTGGTGGCCACCTCGGCGAGCTTGAACCGGGTGTTCTGCATGTCGGCAATGGCCTGGCCGAAGGCGCGGCGCTCGCGCACATAGGCCAGCGTGGCCTCATAGGCGCCTTCCATGCAGGCCAGGGCGGCCAGGCCGATGATCAGGCGCCACATAGCGCTACCTCAAATCGAGTCGCTTACCGGGGAGATCCCGCAGGGTGAGGCGCAGGGCGGGCTGCTCGAGGCGCCAGGGGACCGGCTCCTGGAGTTGCAGCCGGTGGCTGATGTCGGCACCCTCCCGCAGCAGAATCTGACGGACCGCCCATGACGAGGTGTCCATGACGACGTCGGCCTGCCACCACGGTGCGCTATGGCGCAGCTCCCAGAGCACGCGACCCCCCTCCTGGCGCGCGGGAGGCGCCACCACCGTGCCCGCAGGCAGTTCGCCACGGAGCAAACGTACCCACAGGGTAGCCTCCGACGGGCGGAGGGAGTCGATGATTGTCTGGTGTGTATTGCGGTCGTGGAGGTAGAGGGCTTCTCCATCGCTGGCATAGACCTTGTCCCACAGCTCCAGGCGGAAACCGGTTGGGCCGGGGAGCATCAGTACGCCGGTGGTATCCCGCCTGAAGCTGCCCTGGGCCAAAGTATACCGGAAGTGAACCAGCATGGGGGCCTTGTCCAGGTAAGCTCGCAGCGCCCCCTGCAACTGGAGCTCCTGGCCCGGCAACGCGGTTGCGAAGCATTGGGCGACCGCCAGCCATACCGTCCAGCGCATCGGGGCTACCCCTGCGGGGGCCGGACCAGTCCCAGGCGCCGGCGGTCGTAATTGGCTTGGAGCACTTCGCGGCACCAGTCCAGATTTGAGATATACCAGGTAACGGTTTTTGCCAGACCGGTGCGGAGATTTTCCCGCGGCGCCCAGCCCAGGTCCCGCCGGATTTTCCCGGCGTCGATGGCATAGCGTCGGTCGTGGCCGGGCCGGTCGGGCACAAACTCGATAAGACTGGCGTAATCGTTGATGACGCTATACTCGGTCTGCTCACGGATGAGGTCGGCCTGCTCCACCAGGCCCCGAAACAGGGTCTCCAGGAGAGCCAGATTGGTCATCTCGCTATCCCCGCCTACATGATAGGTCTCCCCCACCTCGCCGTGGGCCAGCACCTGGAGAATGGCGTCGCAGTGGTCGTCCACATAGAGCCAGTCGCGGATATTCTGGCCATCACCATAGACGGGGATGGGCTTCCCCTCCAGCGCATTCATGAGCACCAGGGGGATCAACTTTTCGGGAAACTGGTAGGGCCCGTAGTTATTGGAGCAATTGGTGATGGTGGCGGGCAGTCGGTGGGTGTGGTGGTAGGCGCGCACCAGATGGTCGGCGGCGGCCTTGGAGGCGGCGTAGGGGGAACTGGGGGCGTAAGGGGTGCGTTCCGTAAAGGCACCGGTGGCCCCCAAGCTGCCATAGACCTCATCGGTGGAGACATGGTGAAAGCGGAAGGCGGCCGCCTCATGGGCCGGCAGGGATCGCCAGTGCTCCAGGGCGGCGTCCATCAGAATATGGGTGCCCAGGATATTGGTGGTGATAAAGTCGTCGGCGGACTCGATGCTGCGATCCACGTGGGACTCGGCAGCGAAGTTTACGACAAAGGTGGGCCGAAACTCCGCCAGGAGCTGGGTCACGAGGCGGCGGTCGCCGATATCGCCCTGGACGAATCGGTAAGCCGAGTTGTCCTCCCAGCGCCTGAGGGTGGCGCGATGCCCGGCGTAGGTGAGCTTGTCCAGCACCAGGACCGGGCCCATTTCGGCCCCCAACACCCGGGCAACAAAGTTGCCGCCGATAAAGCCGGCGCCGCCGGTAACGAGAAACTTCAAGCTGAGGTTGCCCAAGGCGGCGTGCTAGGCGCCGGTACGCCGGTCTTTCAAATCCTGGATGTAGCTCTCGTCCACGAGGACATCCCGGGCCTTGGACCCGCTGTAGCCGGTGATGATACCGGCGCGCTCCAGCTCGTCAATGAGCCGGCCGGCCCGGCTGTAGCCGATGCGGAACCGACGCTGAAGCATGGAGACCGAAGCGTGCTGCTGGGCGACTACCAGGCGGGCTGCATCCTCAAAGAGGTCGTCGTCCTCGCCGTTGATGGTGATTTCGCCGTCCGCACCGGGCAGGCCCTGTTCGGGGAGGAAGATTTCATCGGGGCGCGGCTGCCCCTGGATGAACTCCAGAATGGCGGTGATTTCCTCCAGCGAAATGTAGGCGGCATGCAAGCGGATGGGCTCGGAGCCGCCGGGGGGCAGAAACAACAGGTCGCCACGACCAAGGAGCTTTTCAGCGCCCATCTGGTCGAGAATGGTGCGCGAGTCCACTTTGGTGGGCAAATGGAAGGCGATGCGGGCGGGGAAATTGGCCTTGATGAGGCCGGTGATCACGTCTACAGAGGGACGCTGGGTGGCTATGATCATGTGGATGCCTACCGCCCGGGACATCTGCGCAAGTCGGGTAATGGGGCCCTCCACGTCCTTTCCGGAGGTTATCATCAGGTCGGCCAGCTCGTCGATAATGATGACGATGTAGGGAATTTGCTCCAAATCCGTTTGGCGGGCGGCCTTGGCGCGGTACTCCTCGATGTTGCGCACCGTAACCTTTGAGAAAAGGGTGTAGCGCCGCTCCATTTCCAGCAGAGCCGACTGCAGGGCCATCACGGCATTTTTCGGGGTGGTGAGAACATACTCACCGATACCGGGGGTGGTAACCAGATGATAGCCCTCGAGAGCGCGGTAGGAGGAGAGCTCCAGTTTTTTGGGATCAATGAGGATCAGCTTGACCTCGTCGGGCTTGACACGGTAGAGCCAACTGGTGATAATGGTATTGATGCAGACCGATTTGCCGGAGCCGGTGGTCCCTGCGATGAGCAGGTGAGGCATCTGGGCCAGGTCGAAGCAGAACGCCTCGCCCGAGGTGGTCTTGCCCAAGGCAACAGTAAGGGGCGACCGGGAGTTCACGTAGTCGTCCGAACCAATGATGCTGCGGAGGTAGACCATGGAGGGCTTGTGATTGGGAATTTCCACCCCAACATGCTTGGTACCGGAAATCGGCGCGATAATGCGGATGCGCTCGGCACTCATGATGCGGGCGAGGTCATCGGCCAGAGCAGTGAACTTATTGACCCGCACGCCCTCACCGGGCTCCACTTCAAAGAGCGTGATGACCGGCCCGGGAGAAATGTTCACAACCTTGCCCATTACCTTGAAGGTGGCCAAGGCCGTCTCCAGCTGCTGGGCCTTGGCAAGGAGCTCTTCACGCGACTCGGCCTCCTCCGTCCGGGGGGGCTCGGCGAGCAGTTTCAGAGGGGGCAGTTTGAAGGGCCTGGCGGGGCTGGCGCCGGGCAAACGGCCGCGCCTGCTGCGCTCAGCCATGACATTGATGTCCGCGGCCGCCACCGTGCCCAGCTCACCGATGGGAATGTCGGCCTGGTCCAAGGCGCCGCTCTGGAATGCGCCCACAGCGCCACTGGCAGCGCGGATACGCTTGGCCGCATCAGCCTGGGCAGCCGGGGCGGTCTTGACGGGTTTGCCACGCTCCGCCGCCTTTGGTTTGGCAGGCTTGTCAGGCCGGACGTAGGCCCTGGGCTTGACGATGGTTTTCGCCCGCCGACGACGGTCGCGCCACGCGGCATACCAGATACTCACGGCCACCCACTGCCGGGACAGATAGGCGCGCACCTCCCAGCCCAAATAGCCGGTGACAACCAGGAAGTAGCCCACCACCAGCAGCAGGGCTGCACCGACCATGCCAAAAAAATCGTGGAGGACCTTGGCGGCTGCCCCCCCCAGCAGCCCGGGTGTCGTCCAGTCACCGCGACCCTCGTACACCCGCGGCGCTTCGGGCAGGCCCACGGCCACGGCAGTGAGCAGTGCCAAGACCAGCGCGTAGACGGTGATCCGAAGCATGGGCCGCTGCGCACGATTGAACAGCAGGCCGGCGCCCCACATGAGGCCCAGGACCGGGAAGATGAACGACACGTAGCCGAGCGTGAACTTGATGAGATAGTGGGAGAGATAAATGCCTACGATCCCCATGATATTGCGGATAGCGAGGTCGTCCGAGATAGTAGGTTCCTCGGCCGGATCATAGGTCACCAGGCTGATCAAGGCCAGTGTGGAGATGGCCAGCAACAGCACGGCAAAGACCTCGGCGCGGCGGGCGCGGGCCGGCATCAGAACCCCGCTACGGTAATTTTGCTGGTGTGGATCGCTGTCATCGTTGGTTCCATCGCGGGCGCGGGCCAGGGGCGGCCTCAGTCCATCAAACTGGTCTCCTTCACGAAGGGTGGCTTGACCACCGTGGCCCGGTGGGCCGTCTCGCGGATGGTCACCTCCAGCGCTGTGCCCACCTTCGTGTGGGGGCGATCCACATAGCCCAGGCCAATGCCCCTCCGCAGGACTGGCGACTGGGTTCCGCTGGTGACCGCGCCCACGACGTTGCCGGCCACGCTGAGGACGTAGCCGGGCCGGGGGATGGCCCGCTCTTCCATCTGGAAGGCCACCAGCCGGCGGCTGGGGCCGGTCTCCTTGGCCCTGGTGATTGCGGCGGAGCCGATGAAAGACCCCTTGTCCAGCTTGGTGATCCATCCGAGTCCGGCCTCAATCGGGTTGGTATCCGGTGTGATATCGTTGCCGTAGAGCGAATACTTCATTTCCAGGCGCAGGGTATCCCGGGCCCCCAGTCCCGCCGGCAGCCCCCCCAACGGCTCGGCTGCCGCCAGACAGTCGTCCCACAGCCGCCCTGTGGTTTCGGGATCGGTGTAGAGCTCGAAACCCAGTTCGCCGGTGTAGCCGGTGCGCCCCAGCACCAGTTCCCGTCCGTAGGCCTGACACTCTACAAAATGATAAAAGTCGAGCGCGGAGAGGTCCAGCCCCAGCACGGCCCCGACCAACTCCCTGCTGCGCGGGCCCTGGACTGCGATCAGGCCGGTCTCATCGGACCGGTTGGTGAGCGCGACGGCGCCTTTCAGATTGGAGCGCAGCCAGTCCCAGTCCGTACCGATATTGGCGGCGTTGACCACCACCAGATAGTGGTGCGCATGGCGGTAGATCAGCAGATCGTCCACCAGCCCGCCGTCGGCGTAGCACATGGCGGAATACTGGGCCTGTCCTTCAGCCAGGGCGGCGACATCGTTGACGGTGGTGTGTTGGAGGAACGCCAGTGCATCGGCCCCCTCGACAATGAACTCGCCCATGTGGGAGACGTCGAACAGGCCCACGGCGGTACGGACAGCCATGTGTTCCGCGTTGATGCCGGTATATTGCACCGGCATGTGGTAACCACCGAAGGGGGCCATGCGCGCGCCTAGGGCCACGTGTCTGTCATGCAGGGGAGTCTGTTTCACCGGTTTCCGGCGCCCCCCAACGCTGCCCGGATGAGATCCTCCACGGGTACGGCGCGGTCAAAGCTCTTAAGCGCTGCTTGCACCGCCCGGTGGGCCTCGGTGCGCTTATAGCCCAGCGCCACCAGGCTCTGCACCGCCTGCTCGGCTGGTCCGCCCGACGCCACCGGGACGCCAGCGCCGGGAGGCAGATCGGCCTTGAAGGTATCCTTGAGTTCAGTGAGAATGCGCCGAGCCATTTTGGGCCCCACGCCGGGGATGGCCGTCAGTGCATCCTCGTCACCCGCCTGGACACGGCGCCGGAATTCGTCGGGCAGGGCGCCGCTGAGGATGTTTATCGCGGTCTTGGCGCCGATACCGCTGATGGCGATCAGGTGTCGGAAAACCTCGCGCTCGGACCCATCGACGAAGCCGAACAGGTCCTGGCTATCCTCGCGGACCTGGAGGTGAGTGAGCAGGACGGCCTCGCTCCCTGCGTCAGGGAGCGCGCCATAGGTGTTGAGGGTCACCCACACATGGTAGCCAACACCCCCTACGTCCAGCACCACGTGGTCAGGGTGTTTCTCGATGATCCGGCCTGCCAGGCGCGTGATCAATGTCGAGATCCCGTGACGGGGCGCAGCTGTTGATGGTGACATATGGCGACAGCCAGGGCGTCCGAGGCGTCCATGGGGTCGGGCAGGTGATCCATATGGAGGATGGCCTGGACCATGTACTGCACCTGCTCCTTGCTGGCCCGCCCGTTGCCCGTGGCGGCCAGCTTGACCTTGCGCGGAGCATATTCACTGATGGGCAGCTGGTGGTGGGCGGCGCAGAGCAAGGCGACGCCTTTGGCCTGTCCCAGAATCAGGGCCGACCGGACGTTGGCGCCGTAGAAGGTGGCCTCAATCGCCAGTTCATCGGGGCGGGCCTGCTCGATGAGTTGGGAGAGGTCGTCGTAGAGGACTGCGAGGCGACGGCTCATATCAATGGCGGTGGGCGGCGTGATGATCCCGTAGTCCACCAGGGCCGGTTCCGAACCGGGCACAGCGATAAGGCCGTAGCCGGTGCGGCGGATGCCGGGATCAATTCCCAGGATGCGCATCAGGCCGGCGACGACCCGTGTGGCTGAAAAGCGGCCAGATCTTCCTCGGCAATGTCACAGTTGGCGTACACTTTCTGAATGTCCTCCAACTCATCGAGGGCATCCAAAAGCTGCAAAAGCCGTGCGGCCTCGCCGCCGGAGACCTCCACCGTGCTGGTGGGCTCCAGCCCAACCTCCACGGCATCGATGGCATAGTCTTTGCCCTCAAGGGCCGCCTGCAAGTCATAGGCTTTTTCTGCGGGGACGGTAATGACAAACTGGTCCCCATCGGCCTCGATCTCTTCGGCACCGTATTCCACCGCCAAGTCGAAGAGCTCGTCCTCCGCGACGCGGTCAGCCGGGAGTGTAAGCGTCCCACGGTTCTCGAACTGCCAGGCCACGCTGCCCGTTTCGCCCAGGTTACCCCCGTGCTTGGTCATGAGGTGACGGATGTCGGCAACGGTGCGCTTTTTGTTATCGGTGAAGATATCCATGAGAATGGCGGCGCCGCCTGGGCCGTAGCCCTCATAAGTGGCCGATTCGTAACGCACGCCCGGCAGGTCGCCGGTGCCCTTTTTGATGGCCCGCTCAATATTGGCGGCGGGCATGTTGGCGGTCTTGGCCTGGGCAACGGCCACGCGCAGGCGTGGATTGGCGTCCGCGTCGCCGCCAGCCAGCCGGGCGGCTATGGTGATCTCCTTGATCACCCGTGTGAAAATAGCCCCGCGCTTGGCGTCGTTGACGGCCTTCTTGCGCTTGATGGATGACCATTTGCTGTGACCGGACATGACCTCGCTCTGGTTACCGAAAGTGCCGCTCCAATTTAAGCACAAGGTCGTGCAGCGATAAACCTCTCAGATGGACGCGACCTCCAGTTTCGGGGACAGGCGAGCTACAGCGGGCGTAGCTGGTCGGCAGGCAACCAGCCGCTCTTACCGTCCAGCAGCTCCACCTGGCGCCACTCTTCGCGCTCGTCCAAAATGGCCACCTTCAAACCCTCGTGCAGCTGGAACAGTTCGGTGGATCTGGCCGAGGGCGCACTGGTGACGGTGACCAGCTCACCGTAGACAATGCCCTCTTTTGAACGGCCCGTGGTGAGGATAGCATCCAGCGCCACAATCGCCAGTATAGCCGCGACGACGATCCCGGGCCAGACACCTCGTCTCAGGGCCGCTAGCTGCAGCACCCGGCCCGCGGCGTGCAAGGCGCCCGCCAGCAGCAGCAATAGGGAGACGAGCCGTACCCATTCGCTGCGGGTGAAACTGCCCCGGATGCCCCGGTAGATGCGCATCACCCAGGGCTGTTCGGGCAGCTCGATGCGGTCCTTGACTCTGAGGTTCACCAGGACCAGATTGTAGCGGGCGTCAGCGTCGTTGGGGTTCAGCATGAGGGCCTTCTCGTACGCCCAAACGGCCCCGGCCACTTCACCGGTGCGGAAGTAGGCGTTGCCCAGATTATAATAGAGCTGCTCAGCCTCATAGCCGCCCCGCAGGATGGCTTCAAACTCCTGAATCGCAAGGGGCCACTGCCCATTCTCATAGCCGGCCATGCCCCGCTGGTATACCTCCTCCAGGGCTGAGGCGGCCAGAACGGTCCCCGCCACGTTGGCCAGCAAGAGGGCGAAGCCAATTTTCAGCCGGACCATTGGGAATCCACCCGCCTCAAAACGTCCTTTAACACGTGCCTGTCCGCACCGCTGTCCACCGATCCGGGGGGAGCGAAACGTGCGGCCGCGGAGCGCTCCAGCAATGCCACCAAGGCGTCCTGAACAGCGGGGGTGACGTGGGCGCCAGCCAGCAAAGTCCGCACCTGGTCCAGCCCATATTCCTGCGTCTCACGGCCCAGCTTGTGGTTCAGGTAAGCCGCGACGACGCGGCTGATGGCGCCGTGGGGGTCTTCCGGATCGTCCGTACGCTCCAGCATGGGCAGGGCGGCAGTAAGGGCGCGCCGGGCGCGGAGCGCGGGCTGCACGGCCGTTGCCAGGATGCGGGCACGGGCGCCCATCCAGGGGGCCGCGAAAAACAGCACCGTAGCCATATTCAACAGGAACAGACCGGTCGTGTACCAGCCTTCGCCGGTTCTCAGCCAGTGGACCCGGCCGGACTTGACAAAGCGGATGTCCTGGCCCAGGAGAGCAACTTCACGCCGCGTGAATCCCGGGGCAGAAGCCAGATTTTCAGGCCGGGGCAGGACAGTGAGTGCGAAGGGGCCGGTGGTGGCAACTTCATAAGCCCCGCGCTGGGGGTCGAAATAGGGCAGCCGGAGGGGGGGGATGGTGTAGCTCCCGGCCTGGCGGGGAATGATGACGTGCTCAATCGTAGCGGAGCCGCCAACAATATCGCCCAGCGACGGCTCGATGCTCACCTTGGGGTCGAACACTTCCAGGCCGCGAGGCAGGTTGAGGAGAGGATACTCCAGCGCCTTGAAGTTACCTTCGCCGCTTACCGTGAGGGTAAGAGTGACAGCCTCATCCTGCGTGACCTGTTTTGGGGCGAGGCGACCATGCAGGGAAAAATCACCCACCATGCCGCTGAAATCCGCCGGACGGCCGCGCTCGGGAACAGGCCGTACATCAATGGTAACCGACGGGGCGCTGATGGTTTTCTGGCTCACGCGGCCGCGGCCAAAGAGGGAAAAGTCGTCAAAGAACGGATCGCGCCGGCGGCGGCTACGGTCCTGGACACCCACTTTCATCACCAGGGGATCAATGTGCAGCTGCCCCGACCTGGTAGGGAACAGGGCCTGCCGCCGCACCACCGCTGTATAATAACGCTGCCCGGCGACCACCTTCTCGCGTAGCTGGAGCTTGTTGGGCGCGAAGAGCTCTTCGGTCCAAAAACCTGTGAGATTCGGGAGCGAGGCGATTTCCCACCCCGAAATACCGAGCTGGGTGTAAAGCGTCCAGGTGACGGTAATTTGCTCCCCCCGGTAGGCCTGCCGCCGATCCACGTCCGCCACCAGGAAAAGGGATTCGCGCTGCTGGCCGGCTCCCGCCGCTGCAGCCGACGGGGAGAGGACCTCAATGGCCACTGGCTCGGTATGCACGATGTTGCCCTCGACGTTGACGGCCAGGGCAGGAATGACCAGCGTGCCGACCTTGCGGGGCAGCAGGGTCCACGAATAGCTGGAGGTGGTCGACACCACTCCGTTGATGATCTGCACGCTGCGGGAAGTCGCCGGACCGGAAATGACACTGAAGCCCTCCAGCCCCACCATGGAAACGGAGCGGATGTCACCACCCTCCGAGCGAACTTCGAGGGTCAGACTGGTCCCGGTGACAACCTGCTTATCGCTCACCAAGGCCTGGACCCTCGGTTGCGCCCGCCCGGCCACCACTGAGATCAGGAGGGCTCCTGCCAGGAGCACGGCTCGGGCCGGCGGTGTTACCAATCTTTCTCCAATTTGAAGGTGGCCGCAGGTGGGCCGTAGGTGCGCTTCAGCAGATTGTCGGCGTTGGCGCGCAGGGCGTTGAGAATGGCTTCGGCTTCCTCGCGTTCCAATTCCTCTCCGGCCCGGGTCTGCTCCCGGGAATCAGGCTCGCCGGGCTGTCCCTCGGCCTGGTCCTGCTGAGCTTGCTGCTCTGCGCCCGCCTCCGGTTGCCGCCCCGACTCCGCCCGGTCGTTCTGCTCCTCAGACCGATCCTGGGGCGATCCTTCGCCGGGATCGTTGGGGGAGTCTTTCTCCGCATCGGGCTGCCGCGCCGGGGACTGGCTCTGCTCAGCCTCCTGCTGCTGCTGGGCCAGCAGGCTGGCCAGCTCATAGTTGATGCGGGCGTCCTGATCGGCAGGATTCAGCTCCAGGGCCTTGCGGAAGAAACTCCTGCTCTCGTCCACGTGGCCAGCCCGGAAGAGGCTATTGCCCAAATTGTAATGGACCCTGCTCAGCGACCGGCGATCTCCTGAACCCAGCGCAGCGTGATATTCAGCGAGGGCCTTCTGGTAGTCGCTTATCCCGTAGGCCAGGTTGCCAAAATTGTAATGCAGGGCAGGCTGGTGGGGATGCTCCTGGGTCAGCTGCTCGTACTGTTGCCACACATCCTGGAGTTCAGGGGGTATGACCGGAGCGGCGGGGACGTTATTCGCGGCAGGCTGTCCCAGCAGCAGCGCGGGTAAAAACAGGAGGGGCAGCAGCTCAGGCATAGCGGCTCCGGACCCTGGGGGCCTCTGGCCTGCCTCCGGGCAGCAGCAACTCCAGCAACAGCAGGAGCAAGGCGGGCAGGGCAAAAAATTGGTAGCGGTCCTCGAACTGGGCAAACTCGTGGCTTTTGAGGGTGCGCTTTTCCATGGCCTGAATGTCCGTCAACAGGTCCTTCAGGCCGCCGCTGCGGTTGTCCACCCGCGTATAGGATCCGGCTCCGGCACGGGCCAGTTCCTGCAACATGGCTTCGTTGAGTACCGACGTGACCACACGGCCGGATGGGTCCTTCTTAAAAGCTTTGCCGCCGTCCACCGGGATGGGCGCTCCAAAGGGCGAGCCTAGCCCCACCGTGTGGATGATGATCCCGCTTTCGGCAGCGTCGCGGGCTACCTCCAGGGCCCGGCCATCGTGGTCCTCCCCATCGCTGAGAATCACGATCGACCGGAACTTTTTGGTCTCGGCCTCGAAGCTGCGCATGGCAAGGTCCAGTGCATCGGCCAGCACGGTGCCCTGCACCTGAACGAGGCGTGAGTCCACCGCGCTGAGGAAAAGTCGCGCCGCAGCGTAGTCGGTGGTGAGGGGATAGTGCAGGTGCGCGGTGCCGGCGAAAACCACCATTCCGACGCGGTCACCGGTAAGGCCATCCAGGAAGCGACCGAGCTCGTACTTGGCCTTTTCCAGCCGGCTGGGCTTGACGTCACGGGCGTCCATGCTTAGGGACGTGTCCAGCACCAGCATGATATCCACGCCCCGGCGCTGAAGCTCCACTACCTTGGTGCCGATCTTGGGCCCCACCGCCGCAATGATGAGCAATCCCGTGCCCAGGGAAAACAGCACTAGCTTCAGGCTTTGCCGCGGGAAATTGATGCGGCCTAACAGTACTCGCTGGACCCGGCTGTTCCCTAGGCCGTGGAACTGCCGCTGCGACCGTAGCTGTCTCACCAACGCCCAGACCAATAGCGCCAGCCAGGGAACCAGCATCAGGGCCGCTTCCGGATGGGCGAACCGGATTAGGCCACCACCTTCCTGAAGATTCCGGTGCCCAGCACCGGGAGGAGCAGGCCAAGAACACTGGCGGGAATGACCAGCCAGCCGTAGAGCTCACGCACATTCTGGTACTCCTTGATCTCGATTTCGGTGCGCTCGAGCTCGTCAATGCGGCTGTAAATCTGGGCCAGAGAGGCCTGGTCGGTAGCCCGGAAGTACTGCCCCCCGGTAATCTCGGCCACCTGGCGCAGGGTTTCCTCATCCAGCTCCACCTCAACGTTCACCATACGCTGGCCCCAAATAGGATCGCTTACCGGGTAGGGCGCCATGCCGTGGGAGCCGGCTCCGATGGTGTAAATCTTGATGCCAAATTGCCGGGCCAACTGGGCGGCGGTGGTGGGATCGAGCTCGCCGGCATTGTTACTGCCGTCCGAGAGGAGAATCATCACCTTGCCGGCGGCGGGGGTATCCCGCAGCCGGTTGACAGCGTTCGCCAGGGCCATGCCAATGGCGGTGCCGTCATGCTCCTGATCCACGATGGCGACCTGGTCCAGCAGGTTGAGCAAGACGTTGGTATCGTTGGTAAGGGGGCATTGAATGAATGACTCGGCCGCAAAAACCACCAGGCCGGTGCGATCATGAACACGGTCGCTGATGAACTGGCGGGCCACTTTTTTGGCCGCCTCCAGCCGGTTAGGCTTGAAGTCCGCCGCTCGCATGGACGAGGATATATCCAGCACCAGAATAATGTCGATGACCTCCACCGTGGTTTCCCTGACCACGTCAGTGAGCCGGGGGCGGGCCAGAGACAGAGCCACCAGCGCCAGCAGCAGGAAGCGGCCGCCCAGCATGAGACCGGCCTTGATACGGCCTGATCGCACTGCGGCTGGGTCGAACAGCATGAGGGCGGAAAACCGCAGGGCGCCCTCCCGCCTATGGCCGCGCCGCCGGTACCAGATGGCCAGCAGCGGCAGCATCAGCAGGAGCAGGAGCCACCAGGGATGATGGAACGTAATCATGAGTCAGGCAGAGTATTCCTGCTCAATAAAACGGCTGAGCTGAAAAATTGTTTCTTCGCCAAAGTAATTGGCCGCGAGCTGCAGACCGATGGGCAAACCTGCTTTTGAACGGCCCATGGGTATGCTCATGGCCGGCACCCCCGCCAGGCTCATGGGGACAGTGTAGACATCGGAAAGGTACATGGTGAGGGGATCATCGACTTTGGAGCCGATGGGAAAGGGCAGCATGGGGACGGTGGGCGTAAGCAGGATATCCACTTCCTTGAATGCGTCGAGAAAATCCTGCTGAATCAGGCGCCGCACCCGTTGCGCTCGGACGTAGTAACGGTCCATGTAGCCCGCCGACAGCACGTAGGTGCCCAGCATGATGCGCCGTTGCACTTCGGGCCCGAAGCCGCTGCTGCGCGTGTCGGTATAAACCGCCTCCAGATCGTCCTGCTGCTGAAGACGCAGACCGTAGCGCATGCCATCAAACCGGGCCAGATTCGACGAGGCTTCGGCGGTGGTCAGGATATAGTAGGCGTCGATGCCATAGTCGGTGTGGGGCAGGGAGATTTCCTTGACCGCCAGCCCAGCGGTGCGCAGCAACGAGATACAGGCCCGGTAGCGCTCCTCAATCTCCCCGTCCAGACCCTCCCGCTCGTACTCCCGGGCGATGCCGATGGTGAACTGCCGGGTGCGCTCCTCGTCATAGGTAAAGGGCTGCACCGGCTGGGGCGCAGAGGTACTATCCCGGGGATCGTGCCCGGCAATGACCTGGAATACGTCGGCGGTTGTGGCGGTGTCAGGGGCAAATACACCCACCTGATCGAAGGACGAGGCAAACGCCACCAAACCATAGCGCGACACGCGGCCGTAGGTGGGCTTGAGGCCGCAGATCCCGCAGAATGCCGCCGGGAGGCGCACCGATCCACCGGTGTCGCTGCCCAGGGCTGCGTCCACCAGTCCGGTGGCCACCACCACGGCCGAGCCGCCGCTGCTGCCGCCGGGCACCCGATCCGGATCGAAGGGGTTGCGGGTGGGGCCGAAGCAGGAGTATTCTGTGGAGGAGCCCATGGCGAACTCGTCCAGGTTGGTTTTGGCGACGATGGCGGCACCGGCGTCCAGCAGCCGCTGGACCGGCGTGGCCGTATACGGGGAGATGTAACCGTCGAGAGTCCGGGAAGCACAGGTGGTGGGCGTGTCCACCAGGTTCAGATTATCTTTAATGGCCAGCAGGCGGTCCCCCAGCGCACCTTCGATGGGTCCTTCGTCAACGCGGGCCAAAGCCGCGATGGAAATATCGGTGACGACTGCGTTAAGGGACTGCTGCTCCCTCAGGGCCGCGGAAAACGCCTCAATCCGCTGGCGCATGGGCGTAGACACGTGGCGGTGGGTGGGCTAGGCTTCCTTCTTGGACGCTGAACTCTGGTCAGCCTTTTTTGCCGGTGCATCCAGATTTGATGCAGACGTAATCTCGTCCTGGATCTCGCTGGTTGCTTTCTTGAATTCCCGCATGCCCTGCCCCAGGCCGCGCGCCAGCTCGGGAAGCCGTTTCGCACCGAATATCAGCAGAACAATGAATAAGATCAGTAGGATTTCGCCAAACCCCAGTGACATAATTACCTCCTAAGTGTGTGACCGAAAGTTAATCAATACCGAGGGGCACCTCACGGGTATTTGCCGGCTCCAGGCAAGGAACGGAAATGGCAATTATCAGCGGAAATAGCGCAGGAAATAGTAGGCCACACCGATGCCCAGCAGACTGCTGATGCTAAACTTGATGCGTAACCCGAAGGTTACCGTAGCAACGAGCAGGTCGAGGGTCACAGGGCTGAGGCCCCAACTGAATGTCTGACGAAAAAACTGCCGTACGACCCCTTCGGGCAGCGCAAAGGCTAACAGCTCGCCCAGCAAGGTGCCCAGCACCGCGCCAAATAGCAGCGTAATAAAAAGTATCCCCAGGGACCGCTTCTGATACTCGGCCAGTGCCATCAAGCGACCCCCGCCAGGGCCTGCAACAGGACCAGCCCATCGCTGGAGCCCACCACCGATTCCGCAGCCCGCTCCGGGTGGGGCATCAGTCCGAGCACATTTTTCTCACGGTTCATTACGCCGGCGATGTTGGCCGTGGAACCGTTGGGATTGGCCTCCGGGACTACCTCGCCGCCGGCATTGACGTAGCGGTAGGCAATCTGACCATGCTTTTCAAGCTCCGCCAGATCGGCGGGGCTAACCAGATAATTACCGCTTTGATGGGCCACGGGCATGCGGTAGGTGCGTTGCAGATCCAGCCCCCTGGTAAAGGGACTGTCGCTGTCTTCCGGCTTTAGGTACACCATCCGGCTGACGAATCGAAGGCTCCGGTTGCTGATGAGGGCACCGGGGAGCAGCCCGGCCTCCACCAGGATCTGGAACCCGTTGCAGATGCCCAACACGAGCCCCCCCTGCTCGGCAAAGGTTTGGACCGCCGCCATAACAGGTGAGAAGCGAGCGATGGCGCCGGACCGGAGGTAATCACCGTAGCTGAATCCGCCGGGAATGATGACGGCGTCGAAGCCGTCCAGGCTCCGTTCCTGGTGCCACACATAGGCGGTATCCTCACCCATCACCTGCCGCAGGACGTAATAGGCATCGTGGTCACAATTCGACCCTGGAAATACCAGGATGGCGAACCTCAATCGTCATCCCCCACGATCTCAAACCGGTAGCTCTCGATATTGGGATTGGCCAGCAGGCGGTCGCAAGCCTGGCGGGTGATCGCCTCCGCCTTTTTCCTGGTCATTTTGGGCAGTGCGAGCTCCACGTACTTGCCCATGCGCACCCCGGCGACACCCTCGATGCCCAAGCTGCCCAGCGCCCGATCCACGGCCAGCCCCTGGGGATCCAGGATGCCATCCTTGGGCGTGATATAGACCTTGGCTCTCAGCCCTCTTTCTCTATCGATTGAACGGGGGGGATGGTCTCGGAACGAGTGACCCAGCGCACCAGGGCAGACGCAATGTAGATTACCACGCCCGGCAGCAATACCCAGCTGCCCCAGATAAGTCCAGCGATAGCCAGCGCGGCGATCCCCAGCAGGAATACGGTGTTGCCCCGGCCCGCCCGGAATGAGAGCTGCGGAAACTTGGGGAAGTGAATCTGACTGATCATGAGAAAGGAGGTCGCCACGATGGCCGGAAGCACAACGTTGGCCCCAGCGCTGCGGGCTGTGTCGGAATAATAAATCACCAGGGCGACCACAGCCAGTGCACTCATGGGCGACGGGAGGCCTTCAAAATACCTACGCGGCTCCAGGGCCGAATTTGAGTTGTAGCGGGCCAGGCGCAGGACGCCAAAATAGAGCGGTGCCCCGGCGATGAGGGCACCCAAAACGGGATACAGGTCGCGGGCATACAGCGCCCAGACCAGCACCGCCGGCGCAACACAGAACGACACCACGTCCGCCAGGGAATCGAGTTCCTTGCCAAACTGAGTCGGACTGTGGATCAAGCGGGCCAGTTTGCCATCCAGCACGTCGAAGATGCCGGCGGCAATGATCAGGCTTGTGGCCCTGAGGGGGTAGCCCTCGACGATGCTGATGATGGCCAGAAATCCCAGAAACAGGTTGACCAGCGTAAAGACACTGGGGATATGCTGTTTTCTGATGCGCTTATTGAGTCTCACGGGGTGAAATATCCCATCACACTGACGCCGCCCTTCACCTTTTGGCCTTTCACCACCTTAAGTTGAAAGTCCGCCGGCACAATCAGAATAACGCGGGAGCCAAAGCGAATGTAACCGAGGCGATCGCCCCGGGCTACGCGCTCGGCAGTCCGCAGGTGGCTGATAATCCGCCGGGCCACCGCTCCAGCGATCTGCTTGACCACAAATTTTGCGCGCTCGCCTGTCATATAGGTTATGGTCTGTGCATTGACTTCGCCAGCCCGCGGTCTGAAGGCCGCCAAAAATTTCCCCGATTGGTGCCGAATACTATCCACCACGCCATCTGCGGGGACCCGTTGGACGTGCACGTCGAAGATAGAGAGGAATATGGAAATCTGCAACGCCTCACCACCCACGTGCTGATCAAATTCCATGCGCTGGATGGCCACGATTTTGCCGTCGGCGGGCGCCACCACCGCCAACGAATCCTGAGGCGGCTGACGTACCGGGTCCCTGAAAAATATGATTGACAGCCCGGCCAGCGCCCAGAGCAGTCCCGCCACCCCCTGCAGCCAAATCCGCGGCATCCATAACAGGGCCACGCCCGCCACAACGGCGAGGATTAACAGCGGGAACAGGATGATTCGTCCTTCGGGTGCCATTGCCAGTGCTACCTCAGGCGGCGCTAACCCGCTTAAGCATTTCCTGGTAAGCCGACTCCACATTACCAAGGTCGAACCGGAAGCGGTCCTTGTCCAGTTTTTCCCCCGTTTCCAGGTCCCAGAAGCGGCACGTGTCGGGAGATATCTCATCCCCCAGTACCACCTCTTCTCCAATCAAGCCGAACTCCAACTTGAAGTCCACCAAGGTAATGCCGATGCCGCGGAAAAAAGTTTCCATAACCGTGTTGATGGCGCGGGCAGATTTTTTTATTTCCGTCAGTGCTCCAAGCGAGCAGAGGCCGAACTGGATCACATGGTCTTCATTCATGAGCGGGTCGTGGTGGGGGTCGCTCTTGAAGTAGAGTTCCAGAATGGCCTCGTCAAAGACTCTGCCCTCCTCGGTCCCGTATCGGCGACAGATGCTACCTGCGGCCACATTGCGCATAACCACCTCCACCGGCACCATTTCAAGGGCACGAATGAGCATTTCACGGTCGCTGAGTGCCTCTACAAAATGGGTGGCAAAGCCGTGCTGCTCGAGAAGCTGAAACAGGCGCGTGGAGATGCTGTTGTTGACGACGCCTTTCTCGGCAATGCGCGACTTCTTAGTACCGTCAAACGCAGTGGCATCGTCCTTGAAGCGCTGGATGAGCAGGGTTGGGTCGTCGGTCCTGAATACCTGCTTGGCTTTGCCTTCGTACAGTAGCTCACCCTTCTCCATGTCACTCCTCCCCTATAGGCCAATGCTTTGAAATATGCTGTCGATATTCTGGCGCAAATCGTCATAGTTGAAGCAGGCGTCGATCTCGGCGGCTGAGAGCAGGTCCGATATCTCGGGATCCCCGCTGAGCAGACCGTGAAAATCCCCCCCATGCTCCCAGACCTGCATGGCGTGCCGCTGCACCAGCCCGTAGGCGTCGTCACGGTTGGCGCCCTTGGCTACCAGCGCCAGCAGAACCGGTTGGCTGAAGATCAGTCCGCCGGTGAGGTCGAGGTTGGCCTGCATGCGCTCCGGGTAGACCACCAGCCCCTCCAGCAGGTCGGTCATTTTCATGAGCATGTAGTCAAGGACAGTGGTAGAATCGGGCAGGATAATGCGCTCGACGGATGAGTGCGAGATATCCCGTTCGTGCCAGAGGGCTACGTTTTCCAGGCCCACCTGGGCGTTGGCTCGCAGGAGCCGCGCCAGGCCACACACCCGTTCAGCGACGATGGGATTGCGCTTGTGGGGCATGGCCGAGGAGCCCTTCTGGTCCCGTCCGAACGGCTCCTCCACTTCGCGCACCTCCGTGCGTTGCAGGTGGCGAATTTCCAGCGCCATTTTCTCCAGCGTGGCGCCGGCCAGGGCAATGGCCGTGAGGTAGTGGGCATGACGGTCGCGCTGCACCACCTGATTGGCGGGACTGGCTGGCCGCAGGCCGAGCAACGAGCAGACTTCCTGCTCCACGTCGAGGGGGAGGTGGGCGTAGGTCCCCACGGCGCCGGATACTTTCCCCACCGCGATGCCCTCCATGGCGGCAGCCCAGCGCTGGAGGTTGCGGCCCAACTCCTCGCTCCACAGGGCCAGCTTCAGTCCGAAGGTGATCGGCTCGGCATGGACGCCGTGCGTGCGCCCTACCTGCCAGGTGAATTTGTGCTCGCGGGCCTGCTGCTGGAGCAGGTCCCGCAGCCCTGCCATACGAGCCTCGATCTCCCGGCCCGCCTCCAGGCAGAGTAGCGCCAGGGCCGTGTCCAGGAGGTCGGATGAGGTCAGCCCCAGGTGGATGTAACGGGCATCGGGGCCCACCCGCCCGGCGACGTCGGTGAGAAAGGCGATGACGTCGTGGTGGGTGCTGGCCTCGATTTCGGCGATGTGTTTTGGATCGAAGCCGGCCCGGGCCTTGATGTTTTCCAGAGCGTCGGAGGGGATCCGCCCGTGCCGCGCCTGCACCTCGCACACAGCGATTTCAACCCGCAACCAGGTCTCGAACTTGTGCTTATCGCTCCAGATACGCTGCAGGGCCGGGTTGGTGTAGCGCGGGATCACCTGCGGTCCTCAAGCGCCGAGAATCATGGTGACTTTTTGGGTGCGCCCCTTGCGCCAGACCACGAGGGTGATGGCATCCCCGGCCCGGAGCAGGTCCTCCTCAACGGCGTTGAAAAAATCCTGCACATTGTTAACGGGCCGCCCGTTGACCTCCAGGATCACGTCGTCGAAGCCGATACGCGCCCGCTGGGGGCTGATGTGCAGCTTGCCCACGCCATAGGCCTGGTAGCCCGCGTTACGGACCGCCTGCGCCAGGGTGGTCACCTCCGGCATGGGCATGCCCGAGCTGTGGCAGGCGTTCGAAGACATACGCAAGCAGTTCGGCGATTTCAGGACCGACGTCTCCAAGAACGTGATCACGGCCGCCAAGAGCATGCAGGGCCAGCTGGGGGAGACCGGCCTGTCCGTCTGGCGTGTGATGGGCCTCGCGGCCGATCGGCTCAAGTTCTTTGCCGAGCTTGCCGAGGGGCTCGGCGCCACCATGCACACGGTGGGCCCGGAGATCGCCGAGAGCGCCGGGCACATCGCGGCCTTCCAGAAGGGCCTTGGGTTGGCCGGCGAAGAGATGCGAGCCATGGCCGAGCTCTCGATGCGGACCGGCAAGACGTTGGTCGAGACCCTGGCCGAGACCGCCAACATGTCGCAGCAGTTGGGCAAGGAATTCGGCATGTCTGCGAAGATAATCTCCCGCAGCATGGGCAAGGCGACCAAGGACGTCAAGAACTTCGGCAGCCTGACCCAGAAGCAGATAGGTGCCAACATCGTCTTTGCCCGCAAGCTGGGCGTCGAGTTCGACAAGCTGCTGGGGGTTGTCGACCAGTTCGACACGTTCGAGGACGCGGCCGAGAACGCCGCCCAGTTGGCGCAGGCCTTCGGCGCCAACGTCGATGCCTTCGAGCTGATGAACGAGCAGGATCCGGCCAAGCGGATCGAGTCCCTGCGCATGGCCATGCGGGCAGCTGGCCGGGATGCCGCAACCATGAGCCGTCAGGAGCTCAAGCTGCTGGCCGCCACGACAGGTCTGGATGAGGCCACCACTAAGCAGGTGTTCTCGCTCAACAACCAGGGCGTCTCATACGATTCGATCACGAAGAAGGCCGCGGAGGCGGCCGAGGCCCAGAAGGAGCTGCCCATCATCATGAAGGACCTGGCGGCCTCGATCGAGCGCATGGTCAAGCAGGCGCAGCTGGCCAAGAAGGGCTTCTTCGATACCTTCATGGAGGGCTTCACCCGCGGCGTCAAGGGCTGGAACCTATGGGGCTCGCACGGCACCAAGTTCGGCAAGATCATGTGGAACATCCGCAGGGCGCTGATCGATACCCGGTGGGCGGGCATCCGGGTGGGTCAGGCCTTCGTCAAGTATTTTCCAGGTGTCTCGCAGTTCTTCGAGGGCCTGGCCAAGTTCTTCGATCCCAAGACCTGGAAGCAGACGTTGAAGAAGGTCACGGACGTCTTCGAGGCCTTCTTCAAGGATCTTGGTGATCCGACGGTGTCTCCTGTCGATGCGATGAAGAAACTGTTCGGAAGGCTCAAGGACGCTTTCGTCAGCTTCTTCGGTGGCCAGAGCAGCGCCGGGCGCGACATGTTCGAGGGCATCAAGAAGTTCGGCGGCGCTCTCGTCAAGATCCTGGCCGGGATGATCCCGATGATCGGCGAGGGGATCGCTAAGCTCTTGAAGGGCATCACTGGGTTCATCAGGGACCCGGGCAGCATCGGCGCCATCATGCCCGGTGCCGAGGCGCAGGAGGGCCTGATGGCGTTCTTTGCGCCCCTGATCGAGGCGCTCGTGGCGTTCGCCGAGGTCGTCAAGCCCGCGTTGATCGAGTTCCTGACCGTGCTGTGGGAGAAGAGCAAGGAGGTCGCCAAGGACCTGTGGAGCGAATACGGGAACTACGTCCTGCTAATCATGTTCGGACCGGCGGTCCTCAAGGGTCTGGTCGCTGGGATCGCGACGGGTTTCGCCAAGGCCGTCGCAGAGGGCATGACAAAGG